>JAAYQS010000161.1 GCA_012519155.1 Clostridiales bacterium | reverse complement strand
TATTTAATGAATAAACTGTTGAATAAATAAAGATAAAAAATAAGTTGTCTGAATATTCAGAAATAAATATTGTAATGGGTAAAATAAAAAAGAAAAATAATTGCCAACTTTTACTTGACTCAAACAATGAAAAATAACCACTTGACAATTATTCATAATAAAATTAAAATCTTATTGTATAGGGTGTGCAATCTATACAATAAGATTTTTTAAATTTGAGAAATTTTCTATTTATAACACAACAATTTAAATGCAACGTGCGTGTGGTTTTGCATTTGAAGGAATACTTGTTGTGTTATTTTTTTATATAATGTACGATGTATTGAAAATCATTCTCAATTAGATAGTATATTAAATTCCCTATCTTGTCAATAGATTTATCGAATTTTTTTATATTATTTTAGAATTTTATTTTTACTAATGTCACTTTTTATATTATTAAAGTTCTTTAAATAATATTACAAAAAGGCGTCACACTTTTTTTAGTGCGACAACCCCTTTTATTATATTTTCTTATTTTATGTTAAAGAAAGCTTTTTTACCTCTAAATTGTGCTACATCCCCAAGTTCTTCTTCAATTCTTAATAATTGATTATATTTTGCTACCCTTTCAGATCTTGCTGGAGCACCAGTTTTAATTTGTCCTGCATTTACAGCAACAACTAAATCTGCAATAGTAGTATCTTCAGTTTCACCTGATCTATGTGAAACTACAGCAGTATACCCTGCTCTGTTTGCCATTTCAATAGCATTTAATGTTTCTGTTAATGTACCAATTTGATTTAATTTAATAAGTATAGAGTTGGCAACTCCCATTTCTATTCCTTTTTCTAATCTCTTTGTATTTGTAACAAATAAATCATCACCTACAAGCTGAACTTTTTTACCTAAACTTTCAGTTATAAGTTTCCATCCTTCCCAATCTTCTTCTGCCATAGCATCTTCTATTGATATAATTGGATATTCATTAACCCAATCTTCAAAGAATTTAACCATTTCTTCTGATGTAAAAGTTTTTCCTTCATGTTCTAAAACATATTTACCATCTTCATAATATTCAGAAGATGCAGCATCAATTGCAATAAACATATCTAATCCAGGAGTATATCCTGCTTTTTTAATTGCTTCAACTATAACATCTAATGCTTCTCTGTTACTTTTTAAATCAGGAGCAAAACCACCTTCATCACCAATTCCAGTTGAGTAACCTTTATCGTTTAATAACTTCTTTAATGTGTGATAAACTTCTGCACACATTTTTAATGCATTACTAAAAGTATCAGCACCTGCTGGCATTATCATAAATTCCTGTAAATCTACAGAATTATCAGCATGTGAACCTCCATTTAAAATATTCATCATTGGAACCGGTAATACCTTTCCATTAACTCCACCTATATATCTATATAAAGGTAATCCTAACGCATTAGCTGCTGCCTTTGCTACTGCAAGTGACACTCCTAAAATAGCATTTGCACCTAATTTCCCTTTATTTTCTGTACCATCTAAATCAATAAGCATTTTATCTATAGCTACTTGATCAAATACATTATATCCTACTAATTTTTCGGCTATTATTTCATTAACATTTTTTACTGCATTTAATACACCTTTTCCTAAATAATAGTCCTACTAATCTACAGCCCAATCATATGCTGCCCTTCCTTTAAATTCTCCTGCATAGGCATATCCAACTATTTCATTATTTTTCTCAGCAACTAAATATGGATATTTAGTAAGTGTATTTGATATTCTTTCTTCAAATTCCTTTAAAGTTGGAACTTCATATTCAAAGGTAATAGCTGTATCTTTTACATATGGTGTATATATGTCTAGTAGTGCTTTAGCATCCTTAACAGATGCTACACGTACTGTAATATTATTATTCATTTTTTTGTTTCCTTTCTTTAGTTATTATATTTTTATTGTAACACTAAAGATTTTAAATAATAAATAATACAAATTCAACAATCGTAGCATAATATACAAAAACAATATTAAATTTCCTATTGGGGCAAATAATAATTAATAATATTTCAGTAGTATACATTTAAATACTTTATATTTCTTCTTATTAAAATAATAATTACAATTAATAAACTATTTAAAAGGATTTTCTAAACATTTTCTATACACTCAATATGTTGTTGACAATGATATTTCTAAAGGGTATAATTTTTCCTTGCTAAATTCAAAAAATTGTGTAAAAGGAGTGTGTACTTTATGACTTTTTATAATGAATTACAATTAAATCAAACTGGCTCAAAAAATCTTATTAATAATTCAAAATGTCTTAAAGAAAAAATTCGCCATATAGCTATATACTTATTTAAAATTTTTATAACTATGTTTTTTTGTGTAGCTTTTGTAATTGCATTTAGCAAATTCTTAGGAATTGACAATAGTATTGTTGGTGTTGTTGTTCTTTTATTTGTATTAGTATTTAGAAATGCTGATTTAGGCTTTTATACTAAGCATGCTATTCCAACATTATCTTTTATATTTCTTATACTTGCTATAGGTCCAAGATTAAGCAATATTAGTAGTCTTCCTATAGAATTTTTAATACACACAATAAGCATATTTTTATTAATGTTTTTAGGTTGTCATAATATTATGATGTTTAACCAATCAACATTAGTTTTAGGATATTTATTACTATATGACTATGATGTGTCTGGTGTTGCTTACATAAAAAGATTAATAGGTCTTTTTATAGGTGCATTAATGACAATATTAATATATTATCGTAATCACAGGGAAAAAACTTATGAAGATAAAATTATAGATGTATTTAAAAATTTTAACATTGACTCTGATAAAACTAAATGGCAGCTTTCTCTTACACTTGCTGTTTCTAGTATCTTATTTTTAGGAAACTTAATTAATCTTCCAAGACCTATGTGGGCAGGTATTGCAGCCATGTCTATAATTGTTCCTTTTTCTAAAGAGCAAAAAAGGAGAGCTAAATCAAGAATTTTAGGTAATATTATTGGTTCAATATTAGTAATTATTATTTATACATATTGTCCTAATGTAATATATGATAATATAGGAATTTTAGGTGGAATATGTGTAGGTTTGTCTGCTACTTATGGATTTCAATCAATATTCAATACATTTGGAGCAATTTCCATTGCTGCATCTATATTAGGATTTCCAGCAGCTATTTTTTACAGAATATTTAATAATATTTTAGGCTCAGTTTATGGTCTGTTTTTCAATAAATTTTTTTGCAAATCTATAAAAAGCATTAGTAATTAGGTTTTTAAAATTTAAAATATAAGTTATCCTTAATTATAAATTTTAAGTTTAATTTAAATTTGTAAGTTTATTATTAGTGTAATATAATTTATATAATTGGGGGTAAATCTTATGGAAAACATTATATTAATACCTGCTTATAATCCAGATAGGAAACTTGTTAATCTTGTAAATGAATTAAAAATCAAAACCAATTACAAAATAATAATTGTAAATGATGGTAGCTTAGAAGCTATTTCAATGGACATATTCAAAATATGTTCTAATGTTTCTATTATACTAAATCACGAAAAAAATTTAGGTAAAGGTGAAGCCATTAAAACTGGTCTTAAATATATATACAAAAATTTCAAAAAAAATTGTCATATTGTTACAGCAGATGCTGATGGTCAACATAAAGTTTGTGATATAGTAAAAGTGGCCAATGCAACTTCTGTTTATAATAATTCATTAATTCTTGGTTCTAGATACTTTACTGGAAAAATACCATTACGAAGTAGATTTGGGAACAATTTAACTAAGCTAATTTTCCAATTAACAACACATAAAAAATTAATAGATACCCAAACAGGTTTAAGAGGTTTTCCTTATAATTTAATTCCAATATTATTAAACATTGACGGATCACGATATGAATATGAAATGAATGTACTTTTAGAAATGATACACAAAAATATAAACATTAAAGAAATAAAAATAGAAACTATTTATTTAAATAATAACTCTTCATCATATTTTCATATAATTAAAGATTCCTTTTTAATATATAAAAAATTACTAGAGCGCAGCTAATGATTATTTTTAAACACTAGCTGCGCCTTATTACTTTTTAAATATTCTCTCAAATTCACTAGAAATACTTTCTAAACAATTATTATCAATTCCTGTTATTAATTCAGTTAATGAACTATCATTTTTTACTTGCCATTTTCCATTTACTTTTTCAAGAGTAATGTCACTAGTTCTTTCTGAACTAGTAGCTTGGCCTATTTCACTTATTAAATTACTCATATACTTATTTACTTCTTCTTGTGACATTTTATTATCCAAATATGCTTGTTGAACAACATATTTTACAGTTTGAGTTAATACTTGTTTAAAATTATTTGATAAATTATCACCTATAACAGTAACATTTACTGTAGATTCATCACCATTTGTACTATGACTATTTATTTTATACTTAACATTTTTTATGTTATTATCAAATTCTGAATACATCTTGTCTATATATTGTTTTGAAAATTTGTCACTTTCAATTTTATCTATTACCTTATCTTCCATAGGTTGTTCAATTAAATCTTCAAACTTAACTTCACCATTCTGAACTTTTTTAAAATAATCATTAACAACATTTTCTGCCTTATTTGAACACCCCATAAACATTGTTATTATAGCTAATATAAATAATATATGTACTGCTTTCCTTTTCTTCATATAATCCTCCCCTTGATACTTACGTTAGTGTAAAGTTTTTCACACTATTTTTCTTTTTAAATCTTTATATATCAAGGTTTCGTAAGTTTTTTGTATAAAAAAATAACGACCCCCTAATTTCTATGTTAAAATTGAATATCTCACCAAAC
>JAAYQS010000160.1 GCA_012519155.1 Clostridiales bacterium | reverse complement strand
GTTTGGTGAGATATTCAATTTTAACATAGAAATTAGGGGGTCGTTATTTTTTTATACAAAAAACTTACGAAACCTTGATATATAAAGATTTAAAAAGAAAAATAGTGTGAAAAACTTTACACTAACTATTATATAGGGGGGATTTCTTTATGAAAAATCGTAACATTACATGTAATTACAAAAATTTCTTTAAAAAATTGTTTTATGCTTTACTTATAACACTTATATTTGTTCCAATACTTCAAATACCCATATACTATATCTCTAATTTTGATTGGTATCTTAATTATAATTTATTTATAGCGTCAATTGCACAAATCTCCTTAATTTGTCTTATTATTTTTATTTTGTATAATACATATAAAGACAAAAAATTTATTTTTAATTGTATAAAAAATAACAAATCTCTAATATTTTTAACACTTTTTCTAATTTGTGTATTTATATCCTCAATTTTATCAAAAGATTTATCCTTAGCTTTTCATGGCTCTGATTACCGTCATGAAGGGTTCTTTATGTATATTTATTATACAGTTTTCTTTTTAATAAGTTTATCTATTAAAGATTATAAAAAAAAATTAAACTTAGCTAAAATAATTTCTATATGTGCAACTTTAATATCAATTATGGTAATTTATCAATATATTAATCCTTTTAATGGTAGATATGTATCTACTAATTTAACTGGTGTATTTTTTCATTTTAATCATCTTGGATACTATTTTTCAATTTCTACAATTGTAACTTCTGTATTAATTGTTATAAATAATGACACAAAAAAATGTATATTTTATTCAATATTAATGACAATACAAGTTTCAGCCCTTGTAATTAATGATACCTTTGGGGCATATCTTGCTATTTTAATTTCACTATTTTTATTAATATTGATATTTAAACTTAATAAAGATTTTATAAATACTTGTGAAAGCAATTTTATTATATTTATACCAATTTTAATTTTTATTGTAGTTACAGTATTTTTTAATATATTAGGCATTGGTCATTTTATAGATAACTTTTCTAGTTTATTTTCAGATATAAATTCACTATTTTCGAAAATATTTGGATTTAACACTTCATCTTATAAAAAAAATGAAGAAAGTACAGGAACTGCTAGAATAGAACTGTGGAAAGCTGCTATAAAATTTTCACTAAATAACCCTATATTAGGTTCAGGTCTTGAACAACTTGCACCTTACTATAAAAATTTAGGATTTATTCAAACAAAACCAGCTAATGAATATATTTATATATTAGCCTCATCTGGTTTTCCAGCATTTATATTTTATATTACATGGCTTGTAAAAATATTAGCTAGTAAATTAAAAAAATTAACTCAATTATCTAATATAGAACTTCTTGGATTTTTATGTTCACTAAGCTATTTAATATCAGCATTTTTTGGTAATTCGACATTTTATATAACACCGTATTTTTTAATGTTTTTAGCTTTTATTTAAAAAAAATGTGACCTAGGCCACATTTTTTTAACTTATTATACTTTATTGTGCTGATGTAATCATATTTCCAAGAGCTTCACCAAAGGAAGAATAATCTTCTGGAGTATATACATTTTTTACTGTTCCATTACAATCAAGCTTTTCTTTTTTAAATGTAAAAGTTTTTTCGTTTTTTTCAGTTGAAGGTTCAGCATTTTCAAAGGCTGATACAAGCTTATCTATATAAGTTGACACAAGCTTTTGATTAATTTCTTTCTGACTTTTTAAATTCATTGCAAGTACTTCATTTGCTGCTTCATTTGCTGCATTTTCATCTAATGTATTTATATCAGCATAAGTAGTTGATACCTTAACTGTACAAGAATCTTTATCTTCTGATTCTATTGTAATTTCAGCACTTAACTTTTTAAATAAATCCAGCTCAGCATTTACAATTCTATTCAGATCCTCATCAGATATAGTAAGAGAAGATTTAGTAAAATTCAATTTAGTTTGACTTTTTATTTCATCTTTATATGTTTCAATAGCCTTTTGACCATTTTCATCAGTTATTCCAATTTCTTTTATTTCTGAAAGGTCTTGCTTTACAAACATATTGTAAAATGCATTAGCAACTTTATCTCCCTTAACTGTTTCTGTACCACACCCCATAAATGACATACACATAAGTATTGCCATACAAAGTGGTAAAATAATTTTACTTTTAATTTTTTTCATTTTTATCCCCCTAATAATATTTATGCAATCTATGCTAGACTATCATATTATTGTTAAAATTTCAACAAAAATATACATTTTTTATTCTTCTAACATTTCACAGTTTCCATTATCATCATTATATATAACTTTAACTGCATACCCCATAATTATCCAAAATACTGGTGCTACCATAATAACACTTATGTTAAAGAAAGCTTGTGATAAATACATTAATATTGTAAGAAATAATATTACCTTCTTATCATTTTTTCTTTCCTTAAATAATTTAAATAATATCATTCCTACTAAAACTAAATAAGCTATAAGAGTAAATATACTGCAACTTGTTGCATATTCTAAATATTCATTATGTGCTTTATCTATTCCTTCATTATATAATTTGGCATGATTATAATATTCACTACTATAATCTCTCTTTAATCTTTGTCCTAATGTATCTGGTCCTTCACCTAAAAGAGGTTTGTCTAAAAATGCCTTAAAGGTTATCTTTAATATATTGGCTCTAGAAGAAAATGACCCCAAAAGTTTTATACTGCTATTAGATTCTTCATTATTGTTTGTTCATTAGACAAGCTGCTATTATCTGATTCAATTTTATCTTGATTATTATTAGTATTCTCATCATTACTGCTTTCTTCATTAGAGCTCTTGCTCTCTTCTTGTACATTTTCTGTAACTTCTGAAGATTCTGTATTGGTTCTTTCAAAAATATTACTTAGTTTTGCCCTACCGTATATCATTCCATCTGTTGCTACATCTAATGAAAAAGCAAGTATTGCAAAAGTAACAAACACAATTCCAGCTCTTATGAGTTTTTCCTTACTTTTAATAATAAATATTAATGCAACCACTGCAACTAATACAAAAGTAATCCATCCCCCTCTAGTTCTTGCTGCTAAAAATCCAAGGAAAATAATGCCTGAATATAAAAGATATATTAATTTTTTTCTATAAATATAAAGTCCTAAAGCAATTACAAGAAACATACTTAAATAGGAGGAAACAAAATTGCTATTTCCTATAGTAGCTATAGACGTGTCCGGAGTTACTATCTTACCATATAAATACTCTTGAAGAGGATCTATTTTAAACATCTGTAATATAGTATAACAAGACATAAGACTTGCTGCTATAAGCATTACGTTTATTGTTCTTTTATCTACAGAAAAAAATGATGATGCAGCAATAAATAATATTATGTATACAAAAAACATTACACAGCCTTCTCTTCTTTCAATACTTCCCCAGATAGCTGTAGAAGAAAAGCTAGAAAAAATTGCTGATATACAAATGGTTCCTAAAAAAATCAGTGCCACTTCAATTTCTCGCCTTATTTTTATTCTTTTTGAAAACATCATAGCTACAAATATAATAAAAGCAGCTGCATAAAGTAATGTTACCTTTGCATCTATGTAATATCTTTGACCATACTTTATTACTACAAATGGAACTACAATCATAACCACTAATAATAATGATTGTATAAAATCATATATGGTGTTTTGTGTTGTTTCTAAGTTTATATAATTTTTAACTTTGCAAATAGCACTAGCTTTATTATCTTTTTTTCATCAACACTTTGATTATCTTCATTTTTGTTTATTTTCGTCATAATTTCATCTCCTTTAGATGTGTCACAAAATAAGGCTACACCCTAGTAGCCTTCTACACATCTAGTAGCCTTATTTTTTTATATTCTTTAAAAATCTTTCAATTCTCTTTAAAGCTTCCATTAAACTTTCCATTGATGATGCATAACAAGCCCTTATATAACCTTCACCACATTCACCAAAGGCATTTCCTGGAACAACAAGAACTTTTTCTTCTTTAAGAAGTCTTTCGCAAAATTCATCAGAAGAAATACCTGTAGATTTAATGGAAGGAAACATATAAAAGGCACCTTTAGGTTCAAAACACTCAAGCCCCATTTTTCTAAATCCATTAAGAAGAACTCTTCTTCTTCTATTATATTCTCTTGTCATTTTAGCAATATCATCATCACAATGTTCCTTTAAGGCTTCAATAGCCGCATATTGTGCTGTTGTTGGTGCACACATTATTGCATATTGATGTATTTTTTTCATTTGACTAATTAAAACTGAATTGCCACAAATATATCCAAGTCTCCAGCCTGTCATAGCATATGCCTTTGAAAATCCATTTACTACTAAAGTTTTTTCCTTAATCTCATCAAAACTTGCAATAGACACATGCTTATTATCATAAGTTAATTCTGCATATATTTCATCTGAAATTATTATTACATCCTTATTTTTTAACACATTTACTATTGGTTTAAGTTCTTCTTTTGTCATTATGGCACCAGTGGGATTGTTAGGAAATGGTATAATAACTACTTTTGTTTTTTCAGTTATTGCTTTTTCCAAATCTTCTGCAGTTAATTTAAAATCATTTTCTGCTTTTAAATTAAGTATTTTAGGTTTAGCCCCTGTAAAGCTTGTACAACCTTTATATGCAACAAAGCTTGGTTCTGGCACAAGCACCTCGTCACCTGGTCCTACCAATGCTCTTAATGCTATATCAATTCCTTCGCTTCCACCTACTGTGACTATTATTTCATCCTTTGGATTATAGCTTAAATCAAATCTTCTTTTTAAATATCTTGATATTCTTTGTCTAAGTTCTACAAATCCAGCATTAGAAGAATAATGTGTATGTCCTTTTTCTAAAGAATATATTCCAGCTTCAGTTATATTCCAAGGTGTTAAAAAATCAGGTTCTCCAACACCTAAGGATATAACATCATCCATTTCATTTACAATGTCAAAATATTTTCTTATTCCTGAAGGAGGCATATTTTTAACATTATCATTTATCATGTTCTCTAAAATCATACAAAAATAGCCTCCATATCTGGTTTCTTTTCTTCTTTAAATACTCTTCCATGATCCTTATATTTTTTCAGAACAAAATGTGTTGCAGTACCTGTTACATATTCTTGGCATGCAAGACTTCCAGATACAAATAATGCCACTTCTTTCATTGATTTTCCTTCTACTATTACAGTTAAATCAAATCCTCCTGAAGACATTAAATAGCATGCCTTTACTTTATCAAATTTATATATTCTTTCTGCAACCTTATCAAAACCAACACCTCTTTGTGGTGTGATTTTAACCTCTATTAAAGCTGTTACAGTTTCTTTTCCTGTATTTTCCCAATTTATTAAAGAAGTATATCCAGCTATTATATTACTCTTTTCATATTCATCTATAGCTTTTCTAACTTCCTCTTTTGTTTTTCCAACCATTAATGCTATTTCTTCATCTGTATATCTACTATTTTGTTCAAGAATTTCAAGAATTTCCTCCATAATCTCTCACCTCATATAATTTCTATTTTATGATAATTTATTTTCTTTAATATAATCAGCCAACTTTGTAAATGCCTGTAATGACTTTTCTATCTTATTATAAGATATACAGTATGATATTCTTACAAAACCACTACATCCAAAAGAACTTCCAGGCACAAGAAGTAAATTAAACTTCTTTGCTATTTCACAGAACTTTACATCATCACTTATTAGCGATTTAGGAAATAAATAAAATGCTCCCTCAGGTTTTACACACTCAAAACCAATAGATATTAAATGATTATATAAAAGATCCCTATTTTTCTTATATATATTAACATCTACTTCCGCACCTAAAGTCTTACCAATAACTCTTTGAAACAATGAAGGTGCATTTACAAAACCAAGTATTCTATTTGCAACATTTAATGCTGATACAACATCTTCAAAATCCTTCATTTCATTATTTACTACAATATATCCTATTCTTTCACCAGGTAATGATAATGATTTACTGTAAGAATAGCCTATAAAAGTATTTTCATAATAGTCAAGTAAATTAGTAACCTTTGCACCATCGTATACTATTTCCCTATAAGGTTCATCAGATATTAAATAAATATCTGTGTTAAATTCCTTTTGTTTTTCTTTTAATATATCTGTCATCTTTTTAATTGATTCCTGTGTATATACAACACCTGTTGGATTGTTAGGATTATTTATTATTAGTGCTCTTGTATTTTTATTTATAGCTTTTTCAAGTTTATACATATCTGGCTGGAATGTTTTTGTATCAGCTTTAACTGCTACAATTTTTCCATCGTAATTTGCTACATAATTATTATATTCTCCAAAATATGGGGCTATTACAATTACCTCTTCTCCTGGATTTAATATGCTTTTTAATATTACATTTAATCCACCGGCTGCACCGCATGTCATAACTATATTTTCAATTGACAAATTGTTATTATTTTTCTTATTTAAAAATTCTGCTATATTTTGTCTTACATCCTCATAACCAGCATTATTCATATATCCATGTACTAAATTTTGATCTTCATTATTTACAATATCAATTATTGCTTCCTTAACTTCATCTGGAGGATAAACATTAGGATTACCTATACTAAAGTCAAACACATTTTCTTCCCCATATATATCTGATAAACGTTTTCCCTCTTCAAACATCGCCCTAATAACAGAACTGTTTTTTACTAATGCCTCCATCTTCTTTGATATCATGCTATTTCCCTTCCTTCATAAAATATATTAAAATTAATTATATAAAAAAAATATATAATTAAAGAATTATAAAAATTACAACACTTTAATTATATATTTAATTAACTTTACTGTAAATTATTTTAAAAAGTATTTTATTCTATTTTTACTACTTTTATTTTATTATTATTTATACCATGAATTTCTATACCAGCTTCTATTAATGCTTTTATTTTTTTTATATGATCTTTCTTTATTATTTCTCCACTTGAAACAAGTGGAATTCCTGGTGGATAAGGCACTATATTTTCTTTTAATATTCTTCCTTCACTTTTATCAAGTTCACATTTCTCTTCTTCAAATTTAAATACTTCAAAGGGTTCTAATGCTTTATCATGATTATCTATTATTACATTTTCAATTGTCTGATGCATTTTTAAAGTTTCAATATCAAGATCTTTTATAGCTATAATAAGTTTTTCTATTCCTTCATCCCAGTTAGATGGAGAAAGAATCAATACTACTCCTCCATAAAAGCTCATTTCACATTGAATACCTTTAGATTTTAAATATTGAAGAAGCTTTTCACCACTATAACCCTCTCTTAAAACTAATACATATCTTGTTTTATCTATAGTATATCCAGCCGGAAGGTCTTCCTCAGATAAAACTTTAACCTTATTAAAACTATTAATTACTTTTTTCTTTTCCTCTGAATTCGTTATTAACTTATCATAATCAGTTTTGCCATACATTTCTAAATAGTATCTTGAATAATCTAAAGAAGCCATTATTAAATATGATGGAGATGTAGTCATAAATGCACTAACATAAAATTCTATATCATTTGAATCATCATTAACAAGCAAATAAGAACCTCCTGTTAATGCAGGAAGTGTCTTATGAGCACTAACTACTGTATAATCAGCAATAGATGCCATATTTTTAGGCAATTTACTGCTTACTCCAAAATGAGCTCCATGAGCTTCATCTATAATAACTTTAAGTCCTTTTTTTCTTAAATCTTTTATTGTGTCCTGAATATCATAACATATTCCATAATAATTAGGATATGTAAGTATTATTCCTTTAGGATCTTTAGCTTTTTTATATGCTTCATAAATATTACTTTCATTAGGAGGTAAAAAAAGTCCACCTTTTTCAAATATCCATGGTTCTATGTATGTAACCTTAAGTTTTCTTAATATAATAGCATTATAAATAGATTTATGGCAATTTCTTTCTACTAAAATTTCATCTCCTTCTTTAAAAGCAGAAAATATTGCAGCTAAATTACCATTTGTACTTCCATTAACTAAGAAAAATGCTTTTTTAACCTTATAAAGATTAGCCAAATGTTCTTGTGCTTCTTTTATTACTCCTTGCGGATGATGAAGATTATCTAAAGGATCAACCTCAGTAATATCTAAACTGCCCATATTTTCTTTAAATTCTTTTCCAATATCATCACGCAAAAATGCCTTTCCGCATTTATTTCCTGGCATAGAAAATATAGTATTATTTTCCTTACTATATTCAAGTAATGCATTTAAAAGTGGAAGCTTTTTTCTCATAAACTGCACCCCCTATTTACAAATAATCTTTTGTATTTCATATTTACCCACTAAAAGTTTTATTGTATTTTTAATTTCCTCTATGCTAAATACTTCATTGTCATCATTAGTAAAACTACACATGTATTCATTTTTAAACATAACATTGTTTGTCGAAAGACTTTTAGCCAAATTAATGCTTTTTTCTTCCATAAACATTCTCTTTAGATTAATTTTTTTTATTACCTTAGAAATAAAATTATTATCTATTTTTTCTATATAAGTATCTATATTTTTTATTATTTCTTGTACATACTTAATTGCTCTATCTATATTTTTATTAGATGTATTAAAGGTAATTAAGTATGTACAAGAAATAATAAAAAATATAGATACTTATATAGAAAAAATAGATAATAATTTTATT
>JAAYQS010000159.1 GCA_012519155.1 Clostridiales bacterium | reverse complement strand
TATATTAAGGAAGTGTCTTTATTATGAAGAACAACAAATTTATAAAAATTACTTTAGACTCTATTTTAATACTACTTACACTAGGGTTGTTTACAATGAATTTTTCAAATCCTACCATTAATAAAATATTAGGAATTGCCATTTTTATACTAACCATCATTCATATTATCTTACATAAAGACAATTTATTTATGAAAAAAATACCTATAAATAATTATAATTCTTATTACAATAATGTACACAATAAAATAACATATGTAGTAAACACTTGCCTAGCTATAAGCTTACTTATACTTGCTGCTACATCAATAATTAAATATAAACTTGTGCCTAGTATTATTTTAAGAAAATTATATACAAATTCATTATTTAATGTAACATTTTTTACAGCAATTCATTCTGCATTTATAACAATATCACTTATTCTTATTGCAATTCACATTGGAATGAACATGCATAAAATATTTGATTTGTTTACAAACAATACAGGTAAAATAAATTACAAACCTACTTTATGTATATTAATTATTGTAATTACCTTTATTCCAGTAATTAATTTTATAAAAACTTATAAAATTGTAGATTCATCTAATATAAATTCAAATAGTAGAAATAATTCTTTTTATAACGGAAATTATGGATCTTATGGAAATAGTAATTCAAATCCTTTTTCTAATGGTTATGGCTCTTACGGAAATGATGATTCAGATCCTTTTTCTAATGGTTATAGTTCTTACGGAAATGATAATTCGCAAAATTCAAGCAGTAAACATTAAAAAAAATATTATAAAAAACGTAGCCCTTAAAAATATATTGGCTACGTTTTTTTATTATTTATATAATCTATTTAATGCACTAAATATTGCTTTAAATGATGCAACTGTTATATTGCTATTAACACCAACGCCAAAAGTTTCTTTACCATTATCATTTCTCTTCATTTGAACATATGATGCAGCCATAGCTTCTGAACCTTTTCCTAATGAGTGCTCTGTATAATCTATAATACTTGTATCAACAATGCTAGCATTTGAAAGAGCTTTCTTTAATGAATCAATAGGTCCATTTCCTTTTCCTTCTAATAACTTTTCTTCACCCTTATATTCAAATCTTACAAGAATCTTTGTATCTTCTTTAGGATTATCATTATCAAGATCTGTCACACTACACTTTAAGAACTTAAATGGTCCTACATTATTTAAATATTCTTCCTCAAATTTAGCCATTATTGTTTTAGGCGCAACTTCCCCTTGTTTTTCTGATATTTTCTGAATTACATCAGCAAATTCTTTATGCATAGCTTTTGGCATCTTATATCCAAAATATCTTTCCATTACAAAGGCAATACCACCTTTTCCAGATTGACTATTTATTCTTACAAGGGCTTCATATTCCCTTCCTAAGTCTCTTGGATCTACAGGTAAATATGGTACTTCCCAATAGTTATCATGACGTTCATTATATTTTGCCATTCCTTTATTAATAGCATCTTGGTGTGAACCTGAAAAAGCAGTAAATACTAACTTACCAGCATAAGGATGTCTATCGTCAATTGGCATTTTACAACATCTTTCATATACATCAATAATTTTTTCTATATTTTCAATATCTAATTCCGGATTTACACCTTGTACAAACATATTATATGCAACATTTAATACGTCAACATTTCCTGTTCTTTCGCCATTTCCAAATAATGTTCCTTCAACTCTATCAGCTCCTGCAAGTAATCCAAGTTCTGCTGCAGCAACTCCAGTACCTCTAT
>JAAYQS010000158.1 GCA_012519155.1 Clostridiales bacterium | reverse complement strand
TATAAAAAAAGTATTTATATAGTTATTTCAGCTATAATTGGATTTTTTATAACTATATATAGTCCTATAATAAAACTTACATATATTAATGAAGGTGCAATTCTTATAAGTTATAAAGGTGATAGAAGAATTATATGTAATTCTGAAAATTATAAGGAAAATGAATCAAAGAAAAAGAATTTAGCATATGATGTCACTAGAAAATGTAGTAAGGTAAAGATTAAAGATGTAATAATAATTTCAGAGGAAGATAATTATGTATTGCATATAGGAAATAAAAAATATCTTTTAAAAATAAGTGACAAAGTCACTAAGGATATTAAATATGATATAATTGATTTTGTTAATGGAAATACAAATGAAGTTTATGTTTTAAGTAAGGCTGTAATATGTATTAAGTAAAATATATTTGCGATGGAGAATTTAAAAATGATAAATGGTGACATACTTAATAAGGATATTAAAAATAAAAAAATAAGCAATTCATATATATTATGTGGTATAGATGAAGAATTAATTAAAGAATCAATTAATAATATTATAAAACCCTTTGTGTCTAATGATGGTATGGATCTTAATTATATTAAAATGGATGGTCTTACTACAGATTTTGATTCTATAAAAAATGCATGTGAAACAATGCCTTTTTTTTCTGATAAGAAAGTAGTGGTTATATATAGAGCAAATTTTTTAAAAGAAAAATGTGATTCTGAAGGTAAAAAGTTATTTTCTGAAATAAAAGAATATTTAAAGGATATTTCTGAAACTACTATATTAATAATGTATTATGTATTTAATGATAAAAGGGAAAATCCTAAAAAAAATAAAAAATTAATGTCTTTAGACAAAATTACCAATATAGTACATATTGAAAAGCTTAAGAGAGAAGGATTTGTAAAAAAGGTTTCAGAAATTTTTAAAATTCAAAAGGCTGAAATTGGAAATATGGAAGTAAGATATTTTTGTGAAAAAGTTCCTTCAAATTTAGACATAGTAAAATATGAAATAGATAAACTTATTTCATATGCAAATGGTAGAAAAATAAAAAAAGAAGATATTGATAAATTGCTTCCAAGGAAAAGTGAAGATGACATATTTGATCTTGTAGATTTAATATCTCAAAGAAAAATAGAAAAAGCAATGGATATGCTTGATGAACTTTTATTTAAAGCAGATCAGCATATGCTTATTATTACTTCCATTGAAAAACAATTTAAAACTCTTTATGATGTTAAAGCTTATCTTAATGAAGGGAAAAGTAGTAGCGATTTAGAAAAAATACTAAGAAGACCTAAATTTGTATGTGATAAATTATCTAATCTTAGTAAAAAGTTTACGAGAAAACAACTTGAGGGATTGTTAAGAATATGTCTTGATACTGAAAATGTATTAAAATCTAGTACAGTAGATAAGAAAACAGAATTAGAATTTTTGCTTATTAAGACATTAATGGTAAAAAAATAAAATAACCGGTCATTATGACCGGTTTTTTATACATTATGCCATTGCATTTAATTTTGCAGCTAATCTAGACTTCTTTCTAGCAGCCATATTCTTGTGAACTACTCCTTTTTGTGCAGCTGTATCTAACGCCTTAACTGCACTAGTGAATAAAGTCTTAGCTTCTTCTGCATTATTTGCTGCTACAGCAGTTTCAAACTTCTTAATGCTAGTTCTTAAAGCTGATTTAATCATTTTATTGTGATTAGTTTTAACTTCAGTAACTTTTATTCTCTTTTTAGCTGATTTAATATTTGCCATTTTATAATTCACCCCCTTAATTTTGGGTTTTATGCATTTTTTGGGGAACATGCACAACCTTATAATCAACATGCTATATTATATCATTGAAAGTATATAGTTTCAAGTGTTAAACTTATTAATTTGTAATTTACATAAAAAGAAACTTTAAATATGTAATTTTAATTTTTATAGGAATAATTTTAACAAAAATGATAAAAATATTGTTATAACTATAATAAATTATTTAAATTAAGGAGTAGAAAAATGATAAGTGTAAGAACTGATTTAGCTATAGAAGCTGCTGATATATATAAAAAAGAAAATAATAAAGATGCAGATGGTATAACTATTAAAGAAATAAATAAGGAAAATAACAAAATTACAATAGTTAAAATTTTAAATGAAAGCGGTTCTGAAAAAATAGGAAAACCTATTGGAAATTATATAACTATGGAAATACCTGAATTTACTGCATATGATGGTAAAATGATGAGTAATTCTTCTGAAGTTTTAGGAAAAGTATTAAAGGATTTTCTTAAGATACAAAAGAAAGATACTGTATTAGTTGTTGGACTTGGAAACATAAGGGTTACACCTGATGCTTTAGGACCAAAGGTGGTAGAAAATATAATGGTAACAAGGCATTTAAGTGATGTGATGCCTGAAGCATTAGATGAAAGTGTTATTTCAACTTGTGCATTATCACCAGGTGTACTTGGAGTTACAGGAATTGAAACTTTTGAAATTATAAAATCTCTTGTAGATAAAATTAAGCCAAGTGTTGTAATATGTATTGATGCGTTGGCTTCACAAAAAACAGAAAGAGTAAACAGGACTATTCAAATATCAGATAGTGGAATAAATCCTGGTGCAGGTGTAAATAATTTTAGAAAATCAATTTCAAAGGAGAATTTAGGAGTTAAGGTTATAGCAATAGGAGTTCCTACAGTTGTGCATGCATATACCATTGCAAATGATGCTATAGATATGGTATTGGATAGCTTAATAGAAAAAGCAGAAAAAGGAAAAGAATTTTATAATATGCTAAAAAGAGTAGATAAAAATGAAAAAAGAATTCTTATTAAAGAAGTATTAGATCCTTTATTAGGAGAAATGATAGTTACACCTAAAGAAGTTGATTTAATGATAGATTCTTTATCAAAGATAATAGCTAATGCATTAAATATAGCTCTTCAGCCTAACCTTACAGTAGAAGAAATTAATATGTTTTTAGGTTAACTATTTATTAAAATATATGTTTTATCTATTATAAAAATTCAACTAATAATTGCAAAAGTCCCTCCATATATTTAAAAAGAAAAATAATTTAAGGAGGGATATTTTTGCAGTCCTTTTATGAGATAAATTATAAATATGCAAAAGTAAATTTAGGACTTGTTGTACTTCTTACTTTATCATGTGTTTTTGGATTTAGAGTCATTAATGTTTTAAAAAGTAATACGGAAAGAGGAGCATATGCATATGTGCAAATAATAAATTTTGAAATGCCAATTGTAAAAAATACTACTTATAATCATGAAGATTTTATTGAAAATAAACTTTCCTTAAAAAATGTGTGTTTAGAAGCTTTAGGGTTAAATAATATTAATCCATATAAGATAATAAATGCTGAAGCAGCATGTATTAATATTACTAATTATACAAAGAAATTGCAGAATTCTCAAAATGTTGTGTCAGAATCAGGCTTTACTTTAGGAGAAGATTCTATTGTAAAAAATGAAGATAATTTTGAAAGTAATGATATAGACAATTTAAAGAAGGTTTTAGATGAAACAAAACCAGAAGTACTAATATATCATACTCACACAACAGAGTCTTATAGTGAAGATAAACCAGACTCTTTTGAAGAAAAATATAACGTTGTAGGTGTTGGGAATATATTAGAAAATGAACTTGAAAACATCTATGGTATAGCTACAATTCATGATAAAACAAATCATAGTGTTTCGTATTTAAAGTGTTACGAAAGATCAAATGAAACTGTAACAAGATATTTGCAAAAATATGGGGATTTTAAACTTGTAATTGATATTCATAGAGATTCTGTTGACAATAAATCTGCTGTAACTGCAACAGTAAATGGACGAAGTGTTGCAAAAGTAATGTATGTTAATGCTAAAAATAGTACAAGGTATAGTAAAAATAAAGAGTTAGCAGAGTATTTTAGAAATAGAACAAATGAATTATATCCAGGAATGTGTAGAGGTGATGGAATATATACCTATAATTCTGGTAAAAATGCTTTTAATCAAAGCTTAAGTGATAATTCAATGCTTATAGAAATAGGGGCTGATTCTAATACGTCAGAGGAGGCTAAAAATTCTATAAAATGTATAGCAAGAATTATTGCTGAGTATGTTAATAAGAAGTAGTAAGAATATTTTCTTTAAAATTGTTAATAATAAATTTTATAACATAGTTTATTTTGGAGTTGAATTTTAACAAAATGAAAAGTAATAATTATAAAGAAAATATAGATTTTA
>JAAYQS010000157.1 GCA_012519155.1 Clostridiales bacterium | reverse complement strand
TAGATGTAAAACTAGAAATTTCTAATTTCTTTTCAGGTTTCTCGATTTTAGTAATTTTACCATTACTAAAAGTATAGTATCCTACGTTAAAAGTATAATTTCTACCATTATTACTATCCCATTGACCGTTTCCATTATTAAAACATGCAGTCATATTATTAGCATCATTTAAATCAATAGTTATTTTATAAGGATATCCAGATACCTCATCAGATTTTTCCATTTTAACACCAGGAGCAGCTGTCCATTGACCATTTCCTACCCTATAATGAATGTATGGATTATCATATCCGCTATAATAAATAGTTGTTTTTGTAGCATCAGATTCTTCAACTTCAAATTGTATACTCTTAGTAGCTTCTTGATTTAAATAATCTCTCACATAATAAGTAATTGTATAAATACCAGGTTCTGTTGGAGTCCAGTTTACGCTATTAAATCCAAAATTATTTAATGTTTGTGATACTCCATCTTTAGTTACTGTAAATGTACGACTATTATATTTGTAAGAAGCTTCAAATGAAGTTTCTGCATTTATTATAATTATAGTTCCAACTGTTTGAGGTGAAAGTTTATTAGCTTTTAAACTGCTTATTTCTAAAGGTTTCACTTCATAATTATCAATAGTTTTTCTAACTACATCGCCAGATGAATCCTTAACATCTACAAATAATGTATGCTTTCCTATAGCTTCTGTACTAAATCCAGCTTTATCAAAAATTGAACGAGGAGAAAAACTGCATGAATTACTAGTAGAATCTTTTACAAAATAAGTCTCTTTTCCATTAAAAATAGTTCCAAAACTATATGTATAATCACCTGTGCCATCTACTGCATTAGCAACTAATGATACAGTATCTGCTGCTCCTATTGGTGACTTTTTATCTGCTGTAAAGCTATCAACTTTTAACTTTCTACCATTTACAAGCTTAAATGTTGCTTTATCATCTTTACTTTTTACAAATTCTATTTTATATTCTGTGTCTTCTCCTGATTCTAGTTTTAAATCAATTGAGTTTCTATTAATATCACCTGTTAAAGCAGCTGAATATGAATCATATCCACTATTTCTTAACACATAAACTTCTGGATTACCATTACCATTTCCATATCTATTTGGATTTACTCTATAAACTATAATACCAGTACTTGGTACAAGTGCTTCGTATTCATTTGCATTTTGATTTCTATATTCCACCATAAAAAATTCATTACTATTTGGCACATTTATTTTATATGCAATAGTATTAGTTTCTGGATTTTTAGAAGCATCACTTAATTCATATGAACCATTTTTTGATATCGTTGGAATTTGCTCTTCTGCAACCCAACCACCATATCTTTCTCTTTCCCATACAGTTGGATATCCTGTATTTCCAGACATCATTGTCCAATTACCTATTGGATCTGGTAAGCTTGTAGTATTATAACCATATACATACATATCAGGATATCCTAAAGTATGCATAAATTCGTGAGTAATAACCTGATATCCAGAGCCACTAAAATAATCTGTAGTAATTAAATTATATTTGGAAAGTTTAGCTCCATTAACCTCAGTTTTGCCAGTACCATCATAGATAGAAGACATATGAGGCCATAAAAATGTTGCCCAAGCTGTCTGCGCTGGTACAAAGAAATCAACTGCATCTATATCTCCATTAGAATCTGCATCTAAATTAACATCAGATGGAATCTGATCTTTTATAGCTGCAAATGCATCTTTTAATAATTCCTGACCATCTCTAAAAGAATTTGAATTGTAATCTGGATCATAATGTTCTTTTGTATATGGTGCTTCATATACATATATGTTATTATCGCCTTTATTAAAAGCAAAATATGGATTAACTGTGCATCTACCACGTGATACATTTTTTAAATAATCTTTAAGAGAACTACTTTCTCCTGCAAAACAATTTTTAATTTTTTGTATCATATAATCACTATACGCTTCTTCATCAGTTTGACCTTTAAATTTAATAAGCACAATAACAGGATTTATCTTGCTTTCAGTAAGTTCTGCAGCTGGTGCAAAATTATATAAGGCATTATTTGAACTTAATTGTTCTCTTTTTAAAACTCTTTCCTTTATGCTTTCAATAATTTCATCACTTAAAGGACTATCTGTTGTCTTATTATTTAAAAAATTGTTACTTTTTTGATTGCTTTCTTCTGTAGTTACTTCATTGCTTGAAACATCATCATATGGTTTTGCATTAACTTCAAAACCCATATTAGAAAACAAAAATGTTATAAGCATAATAAATACAGAAAATTTGCACATTTTCTTTTTCAAAAAAATCCCCCCTAAAAATATTTCCGCTAGAATTATAATCTTTTTTGTTAATTTATTCAACTTTATGTAAACTTTATCATCTTTTATTAACATTTTGTTAATAATTAACATCAAAATTAGACAAAAAAATAAGAGGCTTTTGCCTCTTATTTTAAATTTAATTATTTATTAATCTCTAATTCCTTAGAAAGTGTATAAATATCTTCAAATATTCTTTGACAATTTTCAACTTCATTAACTGTAACATCTGAATAGCTCAAGCCTTCATTAGAAGAAGCTGCTATTTCCTCACTAGTAGCTGATAATTGAGAAATATTGTCATAAATTACATTGGATGATTTGTAAATCTCATTTACAGCATTTTTTGTTGAATTAATTCCATTAATTAATTCATCAACTTCACCTACAACCTGAGCAAATTTTTCCCTTGTTTCTTCTATAAGTTCATTTTGCTTTGTTACAGAATTTACTGAGTTATTAATACTATCTCCAACTGTTTCTGTATCCTTATTTAATTCTTTAATAATGCTTGTAATATTATCAGAGGCTTCTTTTGTTTGTTTTGATAAATTACGAATTTCTTCTGCTACTACAGCAAATCCTTTTCCAGATTCACCAGCTCTTGCAGCCTCAATAGAAGCATTTAAAGCTAAAAGATTTGTTTGACTTGATATATTTATAATAGATTCAATAAAGCTTTCTACTTCATGAACTTTAGAAGTCAATTTATTTACTACATCTACAGTAATATTACTTGCTTTCTTTACATTTGTGGCTTGATTTTTCAATTCACCTACTGATTTTTCAATGTTATTTATTGCATTTTCAACTTTTCCAGATGACTTCATCATATTTTCAGAAACATTCTTTGCCAAGTCTGTCTGACTACTTATATTTTCACACATAGAAGCTTGTTTTTGTATTGCTTCCGCTGTATTTTCTGTACTATCTGCAATATTTTTCATTGAATAATTACTTTGGTTTAAACTATCTTTTAATTTTGAAAGCATTTCCATAGCTTCATCGAAATGATTATTTATATTTTCAGCCACAGAACTCATTTTTTTATTGCTGCTTTCTTGATGCTCTGCCGCTTTTACAATAGCATCTGTGTCTTCTTGATGAAAACAAATTAAAAGCTTTGTAATACGGATAGATGCATATGCTACAAGACATGAAACAAAAACAGCAACAACCATTGGAACGCCACTATCACCTTCAATTGTCTTAGCTCTAATAATTACTCTTAAAACATTAACTGTAATTACAATAATATTTCCCGTAACAATCATTTTTCTGTTTAAATATGCCATTGTTATAAATAAAATAGGAAAGGCATATGAATATGTATCTTCTACCATTCCTAATAGTCTAATTACTACATAAGAAAAAGCTGCTGAACAAAGCATTATTATTGCACATTTTTCAGTATTTCTTTTTCTAACAAATACTACAATAGAAACTATAATTGCAACTATTGCAACTATTGCTTGTAGTATAACCTTTACACCACCTTTACCTGCTAATACAGAAGCACCCATAGATAATGCTACATAGCCTAATATTACCATTAAAACCGGAAAAGCTATTCCATTCGCTCTTCTATATTGATCTTCTGTCATATTAACTACCCCCTCTATACTACATATTTGTTAAGTATAATATTTTAAATATTTATATATATCTATATTATACATTTTTAGAGAAGGTTTGTCCTTTTTCAACTTAATTGTTAAACTAAATTTAATAATTAAATCATTTTTTTCTTTAATGTCACTATATTTTTCCCATCACTGTATTCATATTTTATTACATCTACATTCTTCTTTGCCAAAAGTATTCCAAGTCCACCTATTTCCCGCTCCTCAGCACTCTTTGTAATATCCGGATCAGATTTTTCTAAAGGATTGTACTTTTTTCCGTTGTCTATTAATTTTATTACTGCTGTTAAAGGTACCTTTACTATATCAATTTGCATTTTAACATTTCCCACATTAGGTACATATGCATAATTGCAAATATTAACAAACAATTCTTCCACTGCTACTTGCAACTGAAGCAAACTGCTCATTTTACAATTATATTTTTCAAGTTCTTTTGTCATAAAATTAATTATATTGTCTAAATTTGAAGTTGAAGCCTCTACCATAAATTCTTTCATATTTTCACCTTTATTTAATAGTTAAAATATCAGAAAAACCTGTAACCTTAAATACCTCCATCACTGTTTCATTTACTCCTACAATAACCATTGTTCCCTTTTTCATTATTTTTTTATGTAAAGAAAGTAATACCCTTAAACCTGCTGAAGCAATATATTGCAAATTCTCCATATTAATCTCCAAATTTTCAATATTGTCTAGTGCATTGTTAACTTCTTCTTCTAACTTAGGTGCAGTATTTGTATCAAGTCTACCATCTAATTCAATTACCATCTTATTGTTTTCTTGCTTTTTTTAATTATCATTTTTATCAATCTCCTTATTATATTCATTTATTTTTAATGCAAGCATAGTTATATCGTCAAATTGTTCAAGACCATCTGCAAAACAATTTATTTTGCACTTTATATTTTCTATTGTACTTTTAATACTTTCTGTACTTTTTTCATCAAAACATCTTTTTAATCTTTCATCACCAAACAACTCATTTTTATTATTTATGGCTTCTGTAACACCATCAGTATAAAGGAATAAAATTTCTCCCTTTTCAAGCTGAATTTCAAATTCTTTATATTTAAAATCCTCAATACTTGCTAATACAAAACCAGGTTTCAATTTTAAAAATTCACATTTTTCATTTTGCCTTTTTATAAGAGGTGGATTATGTCCTGCATTTACATATTTTAATTTACCATTTGATAAATCAAGTATTCCTGCAAAAGCAGTTACAAACATATCTGCTTCATTGCCTTCACATAAATTATTATTTACCATTGTAAATGTTTCTGCAAGTGTTTTTCCTTCTTTTATGTATAGCTGTATTAATATTTTTGTAATGGCCATAAACATTGCTGCCGGTATGCCCTTGCCTGATACATCTCCTATTATAACAGCTATGTGATTATTGTCTACTTTAAAAAAATCATAGAAATCTCCACCTACTTCTTTAGCAGGAGTCATTGTTCCATATAAATCAATTAATTTACTATTTAAAATATCAGGATTATCTTTTGGTAAAAGTCCTTTTTGTATCTTAGTTGCTATATTAAGTTCAACTGCAATTCGTTCTCTCTCTGCAGCATCTTTCTTTATATCATGCATATACACATCAAGATCAGAAATCATTTTTTCTAACGAACGAGCCATTACACCTATTTCTGTTTTATCATATTCAAATTTTCTACATTCCTTTAAAGTATTTTCACTGCTTAGAGTTTCTTTTTTTTGCATAACATAGTTTGCTGCTATATCAGAAATAGATTTTATGGGAATTGTTATACTTTTTTCTATATATCTTAAAAACAATATAACTCCGCAAAAAAATATATTAAGGATTATAGCTGTATAAATATATATTATATTCCACATTTTTATCCATTCCATATTATGTTTTAACAATGAAAGATATCCTATAGCTGATACAAATACTGACAAAATTATCCCTGTAATCATAAACCTTGTTATCATTTTCTCATTTAATGATAAATTATGATTTATTTTAGGTGATTTTAATTTATTTTTATCAAAAGAAATTCTCCTATGTAAATTTATAATGGGCATCCCAAGAAGCAAACTAAAATCAAAATTGTTAAAAAATATAACAAGAGTCATATTTGAAAACAATTTACCCCCATCAAACAATTGAATACATGTGCCAAGAACAACTGCACATATAGCTGAATTTATAAACATTATAATTACAAATTTTATTACATTTAACACAGTGTCAAAGGCAATGTACAAAGAGTTACTATTTTTCTTAAGTCTATTCCACAATACATATGGAAGATATCCATATATAACTTGAACAAAAAAACTAGGTATAATTATTTTTAAATTATAACCACTTACTATATCAGCTATAAAATTTCCTATAGCACATCCTACAGCCCCAGGCAATCCAAAAAGCAAACCACATACAGGTGGTAATGCACTTGCAGGTCTTACCTCCGTAGTAGACATAAGCATAAAAAATTTTCTAAAAGGCATAGTTACTATAAAGAAAATTATTGCACAGATAATACATATTAAAGCTTTTTTTGATATATTCTTCACAAAAATCCTACCCTTCATTTTTTTTACATATCCACTAGTTATTTTACCATAAAAATTATGTAATTTTACATTCTTGGAGTTATTTATACAACAACACTATAATTTTTACGAAAAAGTTTCAAAATACACAATATATTTACAAAATGTATTATAAAAAATACAACTTTATGATATATTAAAAACAATAAATAATAAGGAGCAAATTAATGAAATTATATATTCTTGATGCTAATGAACTTAATAATGATATTGTTTTTAACAAATTATTTTCTATGGTTTCATACTATAGACAGCAAAAAATTATGAATTTTAGATTTAGAAAAGATAAAAACTTAAGTCTTGGTGCTGGAATTCTTATAGATAAGGGCTTAAAAGAATATGGACTTTTAGAAAAACATATGACTTATACTTTAGGAAAAAACGAAAAACCCTTCTTTTCTGACTATCCAAACATACATTTTAATGTATCTCATTCAAATAGCAAAGTAATATGTGCCTTTTCAGAAAATACTATAGGTTGTGATATTGAAGAAGTAACTTCTATTAACCTTGATATTGCAAAAAATTATTTTTTTGATTCTGAATATGAATATATAAAAAATCAAAAAACAACTACTGAAAGAGAAAATGCTTTTTTTTGATTATGGACATTAAAGGAAAGTTTTTTAAAAACAACAGGTTTTGGGATGTCTATTCCTCTTAATAATTTTGAAATTTATTTTAAAAATGATATTATTAAAATATCTCAAAATATTGATAAATTTAACTACTATTTTCACGAATATGAATGTGAAGATAACTATAAAATATCATGCTGTAGTAGAGTAAATGACTTCTGTAAAAATATAATCAAAGTAAATGTTCATAATTTTTATTAAAATAAAAAACACCCTTAGTAAAAGATTTTGAGTGTTAGGTCCAAAAATACCATCTACTTCCACTGAAGGCTTGCCGTAGTCTTCTGCATATACATCAAGTAAAATTTGCAAACAATGAACAGCATCACCAGAAGTAGTATATCCATACCCCACATAAGTTGTATTAATATCTATAATACTATTTGTTGTTTCTGCACTTGCAATTACTGATGAACCTAGCAATGCTAGACATATACTTAAACTTATAGCTTTTTTTAACATAAATTTCATCCCATAATATTTTTATTCATTTAAAAACCATTTTTTAAGCTCTTTTAAATCACCTTTGCCTATATTATTCTTATCTTGATATAAAGCAGCTAAAAAATTTTTGATAGAACCATTATACATAGTATCTTTTTTCCACTTCATCTATTAATTGAGAGGGAGTTATTCTTTTGTTAATATCCCACATAATTTTAATTATGTTTTCTTCTTCATTAGATAATTTACATTTTTGTATTGTTATCACCTACTTTATATTGAATTTATTCAATATATTGTAATATATTACAACAATATTATTAACATGTAAATATTGCCTTTATATTTTAACACACAAAAAACCTTTTCACAATTATTTTATAATCTTTATTATGCTTATTATTTTTATACTTAAATAAATTATACTACTTTATCTTTCCAAGAAGTGCTGCAAATGGATTATCCTCAGCTGCTACTGTTTCTGCTTCTTTTTTCATTTTTGCCATAATCCTTTGTGTTTCCTTTTTATTTACTTTTGCATTTTTATCAAATCTCTTTTCAAATACACTTGCCTTTTCATGGAAGGAACAATTTGCTCCTGTACATACATATATTTTTCCTTCTCCTTGTCCTCTTAATTCTAAGCGTTTCTTACATTCAGGGCAACGTGCATTAGTAAGACGAGCTAAATTTTCTCTATAGCCACACTCTCTATCCTGACATACAAGCATTCTTCCATTCTTTGTATTAACCTCAAGAAGATACTTACCACAGTTAGGACACTTTTTACCTGTTTGATTATCATGATGAAATTTAGCAGTACCACCCTTTACATCTTGTACAAGCTTTGTAGCATATCCTTTCATATCTTCTATATATTTTTTATCATTAGCTTTTCCTTTAGCTATGTCTTCAAGCTGCTTTTCCCACTTTGCTGTAAGAAGTGGTGATTTTAAATCTTCAGGTACAAGTTCTATAAGCTGTCTTCCTTTTGAAGTTGGATATATATCCTTTCCCTTCTTTTCTATAACAAATGAATTAAATAATTTCTCTATAATATCTGCTCTAGTTGCAACTGTTCCAAGGCCTCCAGTTTCACCTAAAGTTTTTGCAGCATCCTTACCTACATTAATATATTTATGTGGATTTTCCATAGCAGAAAGTAATGTAGCTTCATTAAATCTAGCTGGTGCTGTAGTTTGCTTCTTTACATAAGATACATCAGATAATTTTATTTTATCTCCTTTGTTTATTGGTGGTAAACTTTGAATTTTTTCCTCTTCATCTAAGGCAAGTTTTTCATATAAAACCTTCCATCCTTTTTGCTTTGGAATGTTACCTTTTGCAATAAATATTTCTCCTTTTATATTAACTTTAATAGATGTTTGTTCATATACATAAGGTTTCATCATTACACTTAAAAACCTCTTAACTACAAGATCATATATGTGTTTTTCTTCAGCATTAAGATTTGCTAAATTACCCTTTTCTTCTGTAGGTATTATAGCATGGTGATCTGAAACCTTAGAATTATCTACAAAACTTTTATTACCTTTAATTTCAGATTTTAAAAGACTTTCTGCAGCTGATCTATATTCTCCAAAAGATACTGCTTTAAGTCTATCTTTTATGGTACCTACAACGTCAGTTGTAATATATCTTGAATCTGTTCTTGGATATGTTAAAAGTTTATAATTTTCATAAAGCCTTTGCATTATATTTAAAGTTTGTTTTGCAGAATATCCCCATATTTTATTGGCATCTCTTTGAAGCTCAGTTAAATCATAAAGTGCAGGTGAATACTTTTTCTTAAGTGACTTATTTACTTCTATAACTTCTCCTTCTTGTTCCTTGCATTTAGCTACAATTGACTTTGCAAAATCCTCCTTTGAAATTGTTCCATTATTTTTATCATTAACCCAATTTAATGTAACACCATTAGATTTTCCCTTAACATTAAAGTAATCTACTGGCTTAAAATTTTTAATTTCATCTTCTCTGTTTACTATCATTGCAAGAGTTGGAGATTGCACACGTCCTGCACTTAATTGGGCATTATATTTGCATGTTAAAGCCCTTGTTACATTTAATCCTACAAGCCAATCAGCTTCAGCTCTGCATACAGCAGCCTTATAAAGATTATTATATTCTTTTCCATCTTTTAAATTATTAAAACCATCTATAACTGCTTTTCTTGTTTGTGATGATATCCAAAGTCTTTTTATAGGCTTTTTGCAACCAGATTTTTCAAGTATCCATCTAGCAACAAGTTCACCTTCCCTACCTGCATCTGTTGCTATTATAATTTCATCTATATCTTTTCTAAAAAGCTGTGTTTTTACAGCATTATATTGTTTTGCAGTTTTCTTTAAAACTGTTAGTTTCATTTGTTTTGGAAGCATTGGAAGAGTTTCCATACTCCAACTTTTGTATATATCTCCATACCCTTCAGGATCTTGCAATCCTACTAAATGTCCTAAAGCCCATGTTACTACATATTTATCTCCTTCAATATAACTTCCCTTATTCTTATTTACATTTAAATTCTTTGCAATTTCTTTAGCTACACTTGGTTTTTCTGCAAGTACTAGTTTCTTAGTCATATATATTATTCCCACTTTCTTTTTTATATATATCATATAAGCAAAAAGCATTAGGCATAATCCTAATGCTTTTAACTTAATTAATGTTCATGTAATGAATTATCTTCACCTTTACCTATACTCTGCCAACTTTTACTTCCAATATCAAAGTATCCATCATTAGAATATATATCTTGAGGATTAATATCCTTTTCTTCTTTAACTATCTGCATATTTCCATCCTTTAGTTTATACTCTATACAATCTGACAAGCCAGTTTCTTTATGGGCAATTGATAATGATGCTTCCTTAACTATGTGTGAAGTATCTTTAGTATTAGTAATTTTATATATGCTATATACATATGTATTAGCATTTTCCATATTACATGACTGTATAAGCTTTTTATTATGATCAAAAGATGGATTTGCTATATCACTAAATCCTTCTAGTATTTTAAAAGGTTGACCAGAGGTTCCTTCTTCATTGTTTAGGTAACATTTATATGAAGCTATACTCTGAACCCCAAAACGTCCTTGAAATATAAGAAGATCCTTTTTCCCATCAAAATTTACATCCTCTTCCACTATAAGCTCTGAAATATCAGGTTTTGAAGATGCATTTTTGTCAAGATTTTGAGTAATTTTTTGAATTTCCTTATCTCCTTTTAAAATGCTTACATTCCAATAAACTGAATCTGATGAATTAGAATTATATTCTTCAATTTTATAATTATTAATATCTCCTGAATACTCTAAAGAATTAACAAGAGTAGCCTTTGGTTCAATATAGTCTTCAAAGTAATCATTTTCATTTGAAAAATTATCATTATTATCTACTTTATTACTGCAACCTATTACTAGCAAAGCAAATGCTACAAAAGCAGTAACTAATGGCACTCTTTTTGCTAAAATTTTATTTATTCTCATAAATAAATATTTCTCCTTTTAATTTATTACACATATTTTATTATTAGCAATTATATTGTACAAAAATATTCTTGCAAATGCTAGTAAAAAATCAAAAGTAACTTTTTTATTATTCAAGATTATTATTAGATTTTGAATATAAAGCATTATCAACAAATGTTAATATAGCACTTGATGCATCTCCATTATGATATGAATACAAAGTTTTAGTTTTTCCATCACTTTGAAGCTCTGCATTAGTAAATACTCCTTCATTACCTACAATGGCTTTAACTTCGTCTAATGTCATTCCATTATTTAAACTATCATATTGAGCTCTTGTTATAGGAATTTTATTATCATTTAATAATCCTTGTGCCTTTGATTTTATTATATTATCCTGTACAACTACTGATATAGTTTTATTATTTCCCATTTTCCATGTATAAGTTTTTTTATCTGATTCTTGAACAAGCATATTAGCTTCTCCAATGCCAGCTTTACATTCTTCATAACTTATTCCAAGCTTTATATTTTTAAAATCATCATATGTTAAAGTTGAATTTTCTTCTTTTAATGTAATTATTGATCTTTCTTCTTTATTTGATGAACTAGAGCTTGATTTGTCTGAACTTTCTTCTGTTTGTTTATTGTCCTTTGAATCATCTTTACTGCTACCATTGCCACAACCAACACAAAATGCTCCTATTGAAAACATAAGTATAATACATAATAACCTTTTCATTTTTTCCTCCTAATTATATTATCTTAAGTTTACCTAACACACATACATATATAATTCTTTATGTTGTTAATTTTTCCTTCTTATTTGTCACAAAATATTAATATTTTATTTTAAAATCCCTTTTCCTTTAAATTTGATACAATATGAACAAAGGTTTCAACTGGATCATATAATTTATAATCTTCTCTTTTTAAATCAATAATATCTCCATGGGATATACCTCTTCTATATTTATTTCTAAAGGTTCCTCTAAAATCTCCCCATTTTGCTGATTCTATAGTTACAAGTCCATCATTTTCACCAGCTCCCATAGCTTTCATTATTCCATAAGGTATACAAAGTAGTGAATCGCTAAATATATTTTTCATGACACTTGTATAGCTTTGATAAAAAACTCTGTTATCATTACCAATTCTTTTATTAAAATCCACACAATATTCTGGTAATAGCTGTCTACTTGAAACATATGCATTAGGATTTTTATCTCCAAGTTTTTTATATGATTTATCTATAAGGTTTGTAATAAATTTATAAATATTATTAGGAAGTTTTACAAGAAGATTCATTACTTCAGAACCTCTGTGAGGTGTAGATATTGTGGTAAGGGATGCAACATATTGTCCCATATTAAGTCCTGTTATTAGAAATCTTGCATCAAGACCTCCTTTAGAATGAGCAATAATATTAACCTTGCTACACTTATTTTCCTTCATAATTTCAAATATTTTTTCTCTTACTTCACGAGCATTATTTTCAACAGTCCCCCAAGCCTCTTGATGACCATAATAAATTTTAGCTCCATATTTTATAAGTTCCTTAGGAATACGCCCCCAATAGTTTACATATTTTACATCTCTAAAACCAATTCCATGAAGCATTATTATAGGGTATTTTGTAGCACATATATCTGATTCTCTTCTTATATTCAATAAATATTCCTTATCACATGTATGCATGTATTCTTCCTTAACCTTGCTTATCATATATCTTATTAGAAATATATTCACAAGAGGAATCCATAAATTAAAATATATTATAAGTCTTCTTATAATTCCAAGTCTTCTGCAACACAAAAGAACTCTAGTAGCTCCGTTTATAGCAAGAACTATAAGAATTGCAAGACAAATTAAAAAATCCACAAGAAATATTTTATATGATACACTGCTCTTTATCATGTAATAAGCTGCTGCTAGATATAAAATAAGTTGCAAAATTATAGCATATTCTGATATTTTTAAAATTGTTGCACCATCATATGCTATTCTTACTCTAATACTTTTACATTCTTTTTTTATATTAGGCATTACTAATATTCTAATTAATGTGTAAAGAAAGTATACTATAATTCCTCCATACAGTAATGTTTTGTTAATAGTTCCAAGATTTTTTACATAACTATTTGTAGCTAACAAATAAAATATAAAAAATACATGTGGCCCTACTAGATCAAAAAATATAATATTATAAAACCTTGTAACACTAAACTTTTGAGTCAAATCAAAAAATATAATTACAAAAGCTAGTATAAATAAAAATCCCCCCATATTATTCTCCTATTTTATTTCTTTTATATTTTTAATTACAGAACACTCAACATATTGTGATTTTGAAAATCCCTTTTTAAAATATCTTATTTGCTTATATTTAATATTATTCATTTCAAAATCAAGAATATCTATTCTATCACCCTTAAATATTACTGGTTCTTTTTTCCCTTTTAAATATACTTGTACTTCCAAAAAGCACCTCCTAATTTTCTTTAGAATTTTTGTATTCTTCTATTTTTTCTGCTAAATTATTAAGATATTCATATCTTTCATACTTTTCTAAAAGCTCATTTTCAAACTTTTCCTTTTCCTCTGAAAGCTCTTGAAGTTTACCATAACTTGTGGCATTTTCCTCCATAGCTTTTTCAATATCACTTATTTTATTTTCTAGGTTTTCAATTATTTTGTCTATTTCTTCATATTCTTTCTTTTCTTTAAATGAAAATTTAGGACGACTATCCCTTTCTCTTACTCTGTTTACCTGTACCTTTTCTTCTTTTACTTTATGATTTTTATTTTCAATAATTTTATTATTTTCAATTTCCTTTTGAATTTGAACATCACTATAATTACCATGATATTTTTTTATATATCCATTACCTTCATAAGAAAAAATCTTATTGCATATTCTATCTAAGAAATATCTATCATGAGATACCACAACTACTATGCCGTAAAATGTATCTAAAAAATCTTCAAGTATTGTAAGAGTGTTAATATCAAGATCATTTGTTGGTTCATCTAAAAGAAGTACATTAGGTCCTTCCATTAATACTCTAAGAAGATGAAGTCTTCTTCTTTCTCCACCTGATAAATTTTCTATTTTGGAATATTGAAGATTTCCATCAAATAAAAATCTTTCACAAAGTGTACTTGCTGTTATTTTATCACCTTTTAATGTTTCTATTACTTCGCCACCTTCTTTTATATAATCGATAGCCTTCATACTATAATCCATATGACTATCATCCTGAGCAAAGCATGACATTTTTACTGTTTCACCAATTTCTATACTTCCGTTATCTTGTTGTATTTTACCTAATAACATATTAATAAGAGTAGTTTTACCTGCACCATTTGGTCCTATTATTCCAATTTTGTCTCCTTTAGTAAATATATAATTAAAATCTTTTACAATTACCTTATTATCAAAGTTTTTGCACAAATTATCTATTTCTATTATCTTTTTGCCCAATCTTCTACCTACAAAATCCATTTCTATGTTTTCATTAGGCTTAATATATTCTATATTTACAAGTTCATCAAATCTTTGAAGACGTGCCTTTTGTTTAGTAGACCTTGCCTTTGCACCTCTTCTAACCCATTTAAGTTCGTTTCTTATAAGAGCTTGTCTTTTAGATTCATTTACTGCTTCTCTCTCTATTCTTTCCTGCTTCTTTTCAAGAAATGTTGTATAATTTCCCTCATAAACATATAAATTTCCATGATCAAGCTCTATCATTCTATTTGATACTCTATCTAAAAAATACCTATCATGAGTAATCATAAGAAGAGCTCCCTTTCTTGAATTTAAATAATTTTCAAGCCACTCTATAGATTCTGCATCTAAATGGTTTGTAGGTTCATCAAGAATTAAAAGTTCACAAGGCGTTATTAATGCTCTTGCAAGAGCAACTCTCTTTCTTTGACCTCCTGAAAGATTTTTTATTTTTTCATTGTAATCTGTTATTCCAAGTTTATTTAATATACTTTTAGCTTCACTTTCTAAGTCCCATAAGTTAAGTGAATCTATTTTCCCTTGTATATTTATAAATTTATTATTAAGTTCAGAATTATCCTTATTATTTTCTAAAGCCTTAAGTATATTTTCATATTCCATAAGAAACTTCATTTCATTAGTATCACCTTTAAATATTTCTTTAATTACTGTTTCCTCTTCATTAAAATTTTCATTTTGAGGAAGATATTCTATTCTTACATTTTTGCCCTTTGTAATGGTGCCATCAAAAAACTCATCCTTTCCTGCTACTATTTTTAAAAGTGTTGACTTTCCTGCACCATTTATACCTATTATCCCTATTTTATCTCCTTCATTTATTCCAAGAGATACATCTTTTAATAAAATTTTTTCACTATAGCTTTTATTTATATTTTCTAATGTTATTAAATTCATACTTTAAAACTTTCTCCTTTAAGTTATAACTACATACATTATACCAAATTAATATTCACAAAAAAATCAGGAATTTACAAATAAAATTCCTGACTAAATTATTGTACTTTTTCCATAATAGCTTTTTCATTATTAGAAAACGGAAAAAATAACCTATTAACTATTATTTTGTTGTTTCTACAAACCTTTATATGAAATGATGTGTCTTTATATGTACTAGATAATTCCTTAAGTTTTTCACTTAAGTGATTCTTTGATAAATATTTATCGTATAATACTTTACCCTCTTTGCTAATAATAATTAATCTAAAAAGTTTATCTGAAGAGGATATTTTTATGATTTTAGACATTAATAATCACTCCTTGATATGAACACTTACAATTAAAATATTAGTTATATAATTATTCTATTAATACAACTATAACACTATTACTAATTTTTTCAACTATTTAATAATATTAAGCTTTAATTACCTAAATTAATTTTCGTAATTTTTTTAAATGCAAGTTCCTTTTTTATTTCCTTAGTTTCATCATCTATTGAAACTTTATATATATCAGGACATCCTTCTAATCGCCATGTTTTCATAAATTTAGCATCTGCCTCTACTTTGTAATAATATACTTCGTCATAATCATCTGAATATTCTAAATAACTTTTTTTGAGACCTTTTATCAATTTCTAAGTCTTCTTTTTTTATATTCCTAAATACTCCCTCAAAATATCGTATTGGTACCACATAATTATAGTGACCTTTTATTTTTTTACTTTCCATTAAAGCCCTTTTTAATAATCTATATTTTTCTATTTCTGAATCTTTTAATTTCAACTTAAATACAGGTTCGTTTTTTTTATTTTTTTCAATTTTAATTCTTGCCATTTATAAAAAAATTATTCCTCCACTATATTTTATTATTTCGTCCATTTTTTTAATAACTAGAGATATAAAATGTAAACATTTAATTATAAAAATAACCTATATATAAATATTACATTAATGAATATTTTTTTACAAGTCCATGATAAATTACATATAAAAAATCGAATGATAAAATTTATCACTCGATTTTACTATTTTTACTCAGGTTTCTTATTTGATGATTTTTTCTTATTTCGTCTTCCTTTTTGGCTTCTTTTTACCATAGTCATTTTGTCACTTTCATCATAAGAATTATTATATTCATTATCCTTTTTAGAAGCTTCTTCCTTACTCTCTTTATTATCACTACTTACTTTATTGTCTTCATTTTTATTAGATTCTTTTAAATTATTATCATCTTTAGAATCTACTTCAGTTTCTTCATTTTTAACATTGTTATTTTTTTCTTCAGTAATTTCCTTTAATTTTTTTCTTTTTTCTTTAATTCTTTCACTAATGGTTGGTTCTGCATCTCTAAACAAACTTTTTATACTAACTGCAACAGCAAATACAAAAGCTGCAATTACAGTTGCAAATACAATTTTATTTGTTTCGAAGGAAAGAATTTTGTTTTGCATATAAGCAATTAAAAATACACTTATTAAAGCAGACACACATATGCCTAAAATATGTATAATTATACCTACAATGCTTTTTTTATAGATAGAGTAACCAAATAAAAAAACTTCAATAACACATAATAAGCAAGTACAAACACATAATAATATACCTATATTTTGTTCCATAAATCCTCCTACATAAAAACTTACTTATAAAGTATTAGTTTTTAAATGAATGAATAGGAGCTGGTATTCTTCCACCTCTTGCTATGAATTTTTCTGATGAATTAGGATTAACAGCCATAACTGGTGCTCTTCCAAGTAAGCCACCAAATTCAACCATATCTCCTACTTTACATCCTGGAGCAGGTATTATTCTTACTGCTGTTGTTTTATTATTTATCATTCCAATTGCAGCTTCATCTGCAATCATAGCTGAGATAGTTGAAGCGCTAGTTTCTCCTGGTATTGCAATCATATCAAGACCAACTGAACATACACATGTCATAGCTTCTAGCTTTTCAAGATTTAATGAACCATTTACTACTGCATCAATCATTCCTGCATCTTCTGATACTGGTATAAAAGCACCACTTAATCCTCCAACGTGACTACAAGCCATTACACCACCTTTTTTAACTGCATCATTAAGCATTGCAAGGGCAGCTGTTGTACCATGAGTACCTACAGTTTCAAGACCCATTTCTTCTAATATGTGAGCAACTGAATCACCAATTGCTGGAGTTGGTGCTAAAGATAAGTCAACTATACCAAATGGAACGCCAAGTCTCTTAGATGCTTCTCTACCAACTAGTTCACCCATTCTTGTAATTTTAAATGTAGTTTTCTTTATAGTTTCTGCAAGAACATCAAAAGATTCTCCTCTTACTTTTTCAATAGCTCTTTGAACTACTCCAGGACCACTTACTCCTACATTAATAACTCTGTCTGCTTCACCTACACCATGAAAAGCTCCTGCCATAAATGGATTATCTTCAACTGCATTACAGAAAACAACAAGTTTTGCACATCCAAAACCTTTTTGATCCTTTGTAAGTTCAGCTGTTTTCTTAACAACTTGTCCTAAATCTCTAACAGCGTTCATATTTAAACCACATTTTGATGAACCAACATTTACAGATGAACAAACAAGTTCAGTTGTAGCAAGTGCTTCTGGAATTGAATTTATAAGAACTTTATCTCCTTTTGTACATCCTTTTTGAACTAAAGCAGAAAATCCACCTATAAAGTTTATTCCAACTGCTTTTGCAGCTTTATCTAAAGTTTCTGCAAATTTAACATAATTTGTTTCGTTTGTTGCACCACCTATAATAGAAATTGGTGTAACTGAAACTCTTTTATTAACTATTGGAATACCAAATTCATTTTCTATTTCATTTCCTACTTGAACTAATTTTTCTGCTGATTTTGTTATTTTATCATAAATTTTAGTTCTTGCCTTATCTCCATCAGAATCAATACAATCAAGTAATGATATTCCCATTGTAGTTGTTCTTATATCAAGCTTTTCTTCCTCTATCATTTTGATAGTTTCTAATATATTTTGTGCAGTAATGTTTGCCATACGTAAAACCTCCTAAAAATTATAGTGAGTGCATTGAATTAAATATTTCTTCTCTTTGGATCTTAACGTCTACCTTTAGATCTTGTCCTTTTTGTGATAATCTCTTTTTAATTTCATCAAAGCTTTCATTAGCATTACTTTGATCAAGCATCATTATCATTGTAAAATAACCATCCATAATTGTTTGATTTACATTTAAAATGTTTATATTTAATTTACCAAGTTCTGCACTAATTCCTGCAATAATACCTACTTGATCCTTTCCTATTACTGTTAAAATTGCTTTCTTCATATGATCCATCTCCTTAAATTTTATAGAATTAAAAAAGGCTATGCCACAAGCAAAGGGACGAAATAACTTTCCGCGGTTCCACCCTTCTTGGCATATGCCCATCTTTTTTCAAAACTAACATGCTCAAAGGCTCCCTTCATAATATGCACTTAATTAGTCACACCAACCCTAATCTCTCTTAAAAATACACAATTACTACTTTTCCTCTTCATCGCAAAATATTACCTTTTTATTTTACATATATTAAGAAGTTTTGTCAAAGTTTTTTATGGGGAATTTAGCAATAAATATGTATTAATAACTTTTTCCATTCACAATTTATTATGATATAATATACTTAAAACTTATATAAATGGAGGATACTATTTTGATTAGAAACGAAGAAAATTGCAAAAAGAATGAAAAAGAAAATAAAAATGATTTAACTGATAAAATGTTAAAAACAAGAACTGTTATTATATGTGGAGAAATAAATCAAGAGTTAGCTGAAAAGGTAACAAAACAACTTTTGTTACTTCAAGAAATGGGTGATGAACCTATAACTTTATTCATAAACAGCCAAGGTGGTCATGTTGAAGCAGCAGATACAATACATGACATAATAAAATTCATAAAACCTCAAGTAAACATAATTGGAACTGGATGGGTTGCAAGTGCAGGAATAACTATATACCTTGCAGCAGAAAAGGAAAATAGATACTCTCTTCCAAATACAAGATATATGATTCACCAACCACTTGGTGGATTCAGAGGTCAAGCTACTGATATTGGTATTGAAGCAGATGAAATATTAAAAGTTAGAAATAGAATAAATACATTAATAAGCAATGCTACTGGTCAACCTATTGAAAAAATAAATAAAGATACTGACAGAAATTACTGGTTAAATTCTAATGAAGCTATGGATTATGGAATTGTTGGTAAAATAATTACATCATATAATGAACTACCACACTAAAAAGTAGATACTTATTTAAGTCAACTTAGAAGGCAATATTATTTATGCAAATAATATTGTCTTTTTATTTTGCTTCTTCAATTTTTTATATACCAGAATATGCATTTCAAATAAGAAAAAATACCACTTAATGTGAAATACATGACAAAATACAAAAAAATATCTATACTAAAATCAAGCTAGAAAAAAGCTTATGGTATGTATACAAATCTAAGCAAATAGCCAGGAGGATATATAAATGAAACTTGATATTAAATTGTCTAAAGATGTTAAAGAAGCATATGCTGTCATCTACACAGATAAAATAACAGCAGAAATTACAAGAATAGCATCTTTAATAGAAAACAATACTCAGTCTGTAATAACTGTAAAAAAAGATGAAAAATATATTGTTATTGAACCAAAAAATATTTTTATGATAAGAGTAGAAGATAAACAAGTGACAATATACGATAAAAACTGCAAATATAGATCAAGTAAGAGATTATATGAACTTGAAAAAATTTTAGGAAATGATTTTATTAGAATATCTAAATCTACAATAATAAATTTAAAAGAAATCGATAGTGTTGAGCCATGTTTTAATGGAATTATGTATATAAAATTAAAAAATGGAACTATAGATTATATTTCACGAAAGTATCTTCCTAATTTAAAAAAATATTTAGGTTTGTAAGCTTAGGAGGTAATGTTTATGTTAAATAAAATTATTAAAAATGTGTTTTTGGGGATTGTGTTTGGAGAATTTATTTTAAATATGGTGCTTTTTATTGGAGCAATAATAATAGGTGATAATTTTTTTGATTTCACCTCAGTATTTTATATAAAAAGTTTTATAGCTTCTGCTTTAGTTGGTATAGGATTTTTTGTACCATCAATAGTTTATTCTAATGATAAACTATCAAGAGGCATGCAAATTTTAATTCATATGGGGATTGGATTTATAATTTATATACCAACTGGATTTTTTGTAGGTTGGTTTCCTACTCAGGGAGGAATTTATACAATAATACTTTTAATTATTCTTATTATAATAATATCAATAACTATTTGGTTTGGATTTTATCTTTATTATAAAAATGAAGCAAAAAAAATCAATAAAAAAATAAAACAAAAAAACAATTAATTTTTATTTGTCTTGTGTATATATTTTTTATAACTGGGCATACTTATTATTGTGGGAATCCCCCCATAATAAAATCCCACCTTACAAATGCTGTATGTTTGTAAGAAAAAATTCTTTCTATGTTTAGCTGCCGTATAGATTTTATCTATACGGCAGTTTTTTTATTTTAATATAAGTTTTTCTATTTTTCTAAAATTTCCATCCATTACTATATATTTGCTTAGAAGTTCACTTTCCTTAACATTTTTAGGTGATATATTAGAATGAATATAAAGGGAATCAATTCCTACTTCATAAGAACCTTTTATATCTGTAATAGGATCATTACCTATCATTATGCTTTCTTCCTTATTTAAATTATACCTATTAAGTACTACTTCATAAAATTTCTTATCTGGCTTTTTACAACCTTCATCTGAGGATATTACTATACCATCAAAATATTTTGTTATATGAAGCATATCCATTTCAGATCTTGTAAACATACTTTGAGCATTTGATAATAAATATACTTTTTTGTTTTTCTTTTTTAGATTTTCTAAAAAGTCTATTACTCCATCATAAAGCCTTATATATTTAGTTGAAATTGCTCTAAAAGACTTTCCTATGCAAATAGCAATATCTTCTGAAATGTCTACTCCTTTTTCCTTAAATAATCTTATAAACACCTTTTCTAGTTGTATTTCAGGATAATCTACAGTATTTAATTTTGCTTCCTCTTCCTTGCAAAATTCTTTATACTTTTCCTTAAATTCATTTATTTTATATTCTGCCCCATAATATTTATACATATGAACAGTTTTATCCCATAAATATCTTTTGTTTTCATCTGTATTTATATCAACTAATGTTCCATATAAATCAAAGATATAATTTTTATACATTTATTTCCCACCTTATTTATAGTTAATTTTAATATTATTTATCTAATATGAATTTATGTATAGCCTTTGCTACTCCATTATTTAAATTAGTATCTGTAACATAATCAGCTTCATTTTTTAAATCATCTATTCCATTAGCTACAGCAATTCCAAGACCTGCATATTTTATCATAGAAATATCATTTTCATTGTCACCAATACATATAATTTCTTTTCTTTTTATATTTAATTTTTCTGCTAATATCTTTACTGCTTTACCTTTAGATGATCCTTTTTTCATAATTTCAACATTTTCTTCACCTGAGCTTACTACTTCAAACATATTAAGTTTTCTAAGTTCTTCTTTTACTTTACGTAATTTTTCTTTATCTTCTTTTTCTATAGCAATTACTTTTAGTACATTTTTACTATGTTCTTTTACATGCTTTAATATATTATCATCTACTATTAATTGAATTTTTTTCTCAAATTTAAATTTTTCATTTGCAATAACATATGCATGATCCTTTGGAAATTCGTTTTTAGACATAGCAGTATCAAAAGTATTAATATAATAAAATTTTATATTATTTTTTTCTAATATGTCACAAATAACACTTACCTCTTCTGTAGTTAATGGATTCTTATATAATTCACTTTTGCTATCTCTTTCTCTGATATATGTTCCATTTGAAGCAATTATTGGTCCATTTATATTTAAAACACTTGAATATTGCATTGCAGAATAAAAAAGACGTCCTGTACATATGGCTATGACAATCCCTTTATTATAAGCCCTTTTTAGAGCATCTATATTTTCATCTGATATGCTATGATTTTTACCAAGAAGCGTTCCATCCATATCTATACACACTAATTTATACTTCAATATTTAATCTGCTACTTAAAATGTAATCAAATATAAACATTTCAAGAATTTTACTGTTTCAATGTATCTGCTTTTGTTATAAAAACTACTTGCATTTGATATGATACTCCACAGTCGTAAATTC
>JAAYQS010000156.1 GCA_012519155.1 Clostridiales bacterium | reverse complement strand
TGTAATTTTTCCACCTGGTTTATTGTAATTTCTCCACCTGGTGTAATTTCTCCACCTGGTGTAATTTCTCCACCTGGTTCTATTTGAGTACCTGGTATATTAATATAATATTTAGTTCTTATACCAGTTATTGATCCTCCTTTTCTTTTTAAAAAACCTTTATTTTCTAAAGATTTCAATATATTATCCAATGTCCTATTATCTGATATTTTAGTTAACTTTTTTATTAATACTCGGCTTGGATCTGCATAACCTGTTTTATAATTTATATATCTAAATAATATTAATAATAGTCCTTTCTCTTTTATATTCAATGTTTCATTGTCTATAATAAGGTTGAACTGTTGCCACCTGTTATCATCTCCTCTCAAACAAAATCACTTCCTTTGTTTTGCATATAATACACCTACTTCTTTCTAGTATTTATTTCTAACTTCAATAAGGTGTATAAGTATTAAAGTTGCTAAATAGTTATTAATTCTTCTGATGTTCCTTCTTATCTCCTCCATATATGCCCTATTTCTTCGTCTAACAAGTTTTTTAATATATAGTAGTATTCTACTTCCTCTATATCGTCAACCCTCTTAATATTAGCCATAGGCACATCAATAAAGCCTAAGTTGTCTTTTAATGTTAATCGTGCTTTATCTCCCCAAAAATCATCTTTAATCTCTTCAACTTCTGTTATGGTGGTTTTAAAATACATACCTAAGATGCCATAACTATAATTTGCTCCTGTAAATAACTCCTTAATTTCCCCAAATTCCAAAAAACTCACCTACTTATTTTTAATTTGGTTTTCTATCCATTCATCTAAACCTTTTTTAGATATATACCACTTGTCACCATCTGCTAATTTAAAACTTGGAAAGTCATCATTTTTAACTAGCTCATAAATAGCATTTATACCTATACCCAAAACTTTTGCAGCCTCTTTAGGTGTATATAGTAATATATCATCTTCTGTATTCTGTGATTTGAATTCTTTTAGTTTATTCTTAACTTCTGATGTAATAAGATCTACTGTAAGATTAATAAACTTTTCAAAATAAGGATCTCTTAAATTCTCCATTACTTACACCTCACTTTCATTAACCTTAATAAAGAAGGTATGTTACATTAAAAAACTTACCACAATACATCTATGCCTATTACATAGTGTGATTTTGATTTATGCCTTGCTCTGCATTGTCATAATAGAATTTGTAGATATGAGGCTCATTGATTTACTTATTAATCCTCTTCTGAAAAGAATAGCTCTTGTACTGTTGTGTTTAATGCTTTTGCTATTTTTACCATAAGACTTTTATTAACATTTTCATAATGTCCTCTCTCAATAGCCACTAATTTTTTAGGACTTGTTTTTATTATTTTGCATAATTCTGTTTGAGTAAGCCCTGCTTTAATTCTTGCTAATTTAACTTCCATTACATTCACCCCCCCTTTCTTTTTGCCATATTGGCAAGGTATATTAATATATTATTACCAATATGGCATATTGTCAAGCCATATTGGTAATAATATTTATTTTTTTTTACAAATATATTCCGTTTTGGTAAAATTGAATATATAATATTACCAGGAGGTATTAATATGGATATTGGAGAAAACATAAAAAAAATAAGAATAGAGAAAGGCATATCTAGGAAAAGTTTATCTGAAGATTTGAATGTTTCAGAGTCAACAATATCTAGATATGAAAATGGTAAAAGAAAACCTAATGCAGAAATTTTAAAAAAAATTGCTGTGATTTTAGATGTTCCTATTAATGAATTGTTTGGTGTAAGCCCTAAAGTAAATATTTCTTTTCCTGACAAAAAAATATTTGACTTTGACCTCAAAAATTTGCCTGATGATGAACTTACAGAAACCGTAACAAAAATTTTAGGCAAAAAAATAGAAAGTATGTATGAAGAAATGTGCAAATACCGTCTTAAGAAAAATCAAGATGCATATCTTGAAGTAAACAATATAATTGAAGAAGCATCTACACTAAGCGAAAGCACTATACATTCACTTAAAGATGATAGCAATTTTGACAAAAAACAATTAGTTGAAATTCTAAATGCAAATACAAAATTATTAAAATTCTGTATAGAATTAGCTAAAAAATACAATGATACTTATAAGGATTTCCTTGTAGTATCTAAAATGGTCGAAGAATTATGTAACAGACATAACAACAAAGATAATAATAAATAATATCCCTTCATTGCCATAAGTGGCAACGGTATAAGGAAATCTTCATATTGAAGAGGTATGTTAATATAGCCTCAAATTAGCCTCTATAAGCTTTAATATATTCACCCCTTATAGAATAATGTTAAATTTATAGGAGGTCTTAGAAATGGCTAAAACAATATATAAAAAGAAAATTAAAAATGGTAAAGAATATTATTTTTACAGATTAAGGCACGAAAACTTAAATAAGCCTAAGGATCTATACGCAAGTACTGTAAAAGAACTTGAAAATAAAATAAAAAAACCACTTATGAACTTGATAATAGTTTATCTGGTGATAACATTACTTTTGGTGAGTTCTTAAAAAAATGGCTTTTTGATATAAAGTTTTTAAAAATAAAAAATACATCTAAATGTCTTTATGAAATAGCATATAGACGATATATAAAAGACTCTAGCATTTCAAAAATAAAATTAAAACATATTAATGCTGCAACTATTCAAACATTTATAAATAAGCTAAAAAGGGATAATGTAAGTATATCAATGATTAAATCAACATACCTCATTATATCCCCTTGCTTAAGATATACTTATAATAATAATTATATAATTAAGGACTTTACCAGGTCAATAATACTTCCTCGTGAAGATGAGAAAACAAAGTTAGAAAAACAAAATAAAATACATTCTCTTACCCTGGAAGAACAAAAACAATTTATTAATTTAATTAAGGGTAATAAACATGAATATTTGTATTTAACTGCATTATATAGTGGTCTAAGACAAAGTGAATTATTAGCTCTTACCTGGAATGATATTGATTTTGAGAATAAAACTATTTCTGTAAATAAAATTGCTAAGTATCAGCAGATAATAAAAGACGGAGAACGAACTAATTTTGAAACCATAGTTCAAACACCTAAGACAAAAGGTAGTATTAGAGTTGTACCTATACCAGATGAACTTGTTAAAGCTCTTAAACATCATAAAAGTAAAAATATAGAGGTATGTTTAAAGCTTGGTATAAAGTTTAAGAATTCAGATTTATTATTCTATGGTAGAAATTATAATTCATACTTAACCAATACAACTATTTATATTGATTTTAAAAGGTTTGCTAAAAAGATTAGAGAAGAAATTACTTTTCATGATTTACGACATACCTTTGCTACTAGATTATTTGAATTAAATATTAATGCTAAGACAGTTCAAAAATTGCTTGGCCACTCTACTATATCAATGACACTTAATATTTATACATCAGTATTGCAAAAGGTAGAAAATGAGGCAACTAATAAACTCAATGATTTATATAAAAATATGGCTAATTAATGCTATAAGGGGCAAAATGAGGGGCAAAAAATTAACACACCTCTCTTAAGCCTTGATATATCAATACTTTAACAAAGTATTTAACTTATGCATTAATTAGGATATAATTAATGCATAAGTTAATTTTTTAGAAAGGATTTAATATTATGATAGTATTAAGCTTAAAAAACATATGTAAAAGTTACGGAATTACTGAAATATTAAAAAATGTAAATCTCTCTGTAAATGAAGGAGAAAAAGCAGCTATAATAGGTGCTAATGGTGAAGGAAAATCTACATTATTTAAAATAATATCAAAACAACTTTCTTTTGATAGTGGTGAAATATTTATAGATAAAAATAAAACTTTAGGCTATTTATCTCAACATCTAGATTTACAATCTAACAATACAATTTATGATGAAATGGTTACTGTATTTTCAGATTTAACTGCCCTTGAAAATAAAATAGCAAAAACAGAAAAGTTAATGAACGAACCTTACGATGAAAATAATTCATCATACCATGAAAAGCTTATAAAAGATTATACAACTGCCCAGGAATTATATAAAAATAGAGGTGGTTATACATATAAAGGCGAAATAAGCAAAGTTTTAAAAGGCCTTGGTTTCTTAGAAAAAGACTTTGATAAAATTATTAATACATTAAGTGGTGGACAAAAAACAAGAGTTGCCCTTTGTAAGCTTCTTCTTGGAAAGCCTGATATATTACTTTTAGATGAACCTACAAACCACTTGGATCTTGAAGCAATAAGTTGGCTTGAAGAATATCTTAATTCCTATAAGGGAACTGTAATTGTAATTTCCCATGATAGATATTTTCTTGATGCTGTTACAACAAAAACTTTTTATCTTATAAATGGTCATCTTCATTCTTATAATGCTTCATATACAAAGTCTATTGAATTACATAAAAAGGATTATGAAGCACAATTAAAAGCTTATAATCTCCAACAGGCTGAAATAAAAAGACAAGAAGCTATCATAGAAAAATTCAGATCATTTAATAGAGAAAAAAGTATTAAAAGAGCTGAAAGCCGTGAAAAAGCTTTAAATAAAATGGAAAAATTAGATGCTCCAGATAAAGAAGAAAATGCTTCTAAAATTAAATTTGAAGCTGCTGTAAAAAGTGGTTATGATGTTTTACATGTTGAAAACTTAAGCAAAAGTTTTGAAAACAAACATTTATTTTCTAATGTTTCCTTTGACTTAAAGCGTGGTGAAAAGATAGCTTTAATAGGCGAAAATGGTCGTGGAAAAACTACCTTATTTAAAATAATAATGGATAAAATAAAACAAGATACAGGGGTAAAAGTTTTAGGTGCTAATGTTAATGTTGGTTACTATGATCAAGAACAATCTAATTTATCTCCAAATAAAACTATATTAGATGAAGTATGGGATGATTTTCCTTATCTTACAACATCAAAAATAAGAACATTTTTAGGTTCTTTCTTATTTAAAGGTGATGATGTCTTTAAAACAATTGATAAATTAAGTGGTGGAGAAAAATGTAGAATTAATTTACTCAAACTTATTTTATCCCAATCAAATTTACTACTTTTAGATGAACCAACAAACCACTTAGATATTCCATCTAGAGAAGCTCTTGAAGAAGCAATACTAAATTATGATGGTACACTAATAGTTATTTCACATGATAGATACTTTTTAAATAAGGTTATTTCTAGAATATTAGAATTAAATGAAGATGGTGTTTCTGAATATTTAGGTAATTATACATATTATATGGACAAAAAACTAAATCCTACACGCTTTGATGATATATCATCTGACAACAATAATAAAACTAAAACTCAAATAAACAATGAAAAAAAGAAAAAAAGAGAATCTCAAAAAGAAGAACGTGCAAAAAAGGCCAGAATTAGGGAACTTGAATCATTAATATCTAATTTAGAACAAAAACTAGGAAAGCTTCAAGAAGATTTATGTGATGAAAAAATTTACTCTAATCCTTCTGAAAGTACAAGGGTAAGTAACGAAATAAAAGATTCTGAAGAACAACTTGAAAAATTATATGAAGAATGGGAAGAGCTTAATTAATACTCTTCCCATTTTTTATGCAAGCAAACTCATACCATCACTTTTCATTTGAATATCTTCATCTGTGGAATTTACTAAAAAACCTTTTTCATAACCTGTTATAAGCTTATCTACTTTTTTTAATTTTTCTTCTAACTTTTTTATATCTTTATCATCATTATTATTTTCAGTGCTAGACACATTTATATTTTCTTGCTTTAAATTATTAGCTTCCTCTTTTTTTCAATAACCTGTTCATTTAATTTTTTTATTTTTTCTTTAATTTCTTCACGTTCATTAATAAATTCATCAAGGGCACTTCCTTCATTAACTTTAATAACATTATCATTTAAAAGCACTCCAATTTTATTTGATGGATGATACTTTTTTGCATCAAATAATGGTGAATTATTTCTAAGTATTAATCGGCTACTTATTAAGTTAATCATATTATCACACACCTTGCTTTCTTTTTATCCTTCTTAATAAATATATCGTAATTTTGCATTGTTTCTTTAACATATTTAAAAAAATTAACATTTTTAAAATAGTATTTAAAAATATCGTTAGAGTATAATTTTAGTAGGCAGAAATAGTAATAAAAACTATATATAAAATTTT
>JAAYQS010000155.1 GCA_012519155.1 Clostridiales bacterium | reverse complement strand
CTGTACCTAATGGTAATGTATCATCTAATATATCAATTAATCCTCTGATTATTTCTTTGATTTGTTCTAATTTTAATTCTATTATGCTTCCATCTATTATTATCATATATTGGTCATTTTGTTGAACATAAGATATATTTATACCTTCATATAATTTTCTATTTTCTACAATGCATTCATTAATATCATATAGTTCTTTAATATTCTTATTATAAATATCCGAACTAAAATTGCATATAATTTTTTTATATTCTTCATCTAAATATTTTTTATTTATACAAAAATCTTCAACTAACTGCATAGTTAAATGTTTTTTATTATCTTCCATGCTTTCTCCTTTTTATTTTTATTTTACCATATAACGCATTTTTTAACAGCAATTTGTATAACAATATATTTTCTCATAAAATAAAAATGTAAAAATCACAAAATTACATATACTACTCTGGAATTTTAAACAATTCATATTTACCTTTTTTAATAAAATAGGCTTGTCCTTTACTTAGTTGTATCTTCTTTCTTCCATATTTTAATGTTATATCAAAACCTTTTTGTGATTCAATATCTTCAAATAATAAACCTGTCTGAACCTCTTTTAATTTTTTTACAAAATTATCTGCATACATAAGTTCACTAAATCCACTTTGTTCAAATGAAGCTATAATATTTATCTTTGTATTTATACATTTCTTTGCTATTGAAACAATATTTGCTTTTTCTAATATTTGAATAACACTTAAAAAGTCCTTTACATTATCTATAACAATTAATATCCTACTAATACTATTTAAATATGTATTTTCATCAATATTTTCTTCTAAAAGTTTTTTGCTATATTCATTTTCTCTATTATTTGCTATGTTAAGCAGTTCATCTATAAGCATTTTTTCATTTTCTCCATTAGTTTGTGTATAATGTATATTATTTAGTGAATTAAGTTCTCTAAGTCCTAGTGATAAAGAATCAAATACATATGTAATACAATTTTGATTATTCATGATTTTGACAACATTTTTTATAAATGTGCTTTTACCCATTTTAGGTTGACCAATTATAGTTAATATAGGATTCTCATCTAAATCAATATATTTTTCTTCTAAATTATCATAGGATATTCCTAATGGAATAACACTTGACTTTTTAATTCTATTTGCCATTACATCAAACTTTAACACATCAGGCATAAAAGGAATTGCCTTTGCATAATATTCAGCATTTTCCTTTAAATTTGCAATAATTTCTTCTATTGCCTTAACTCTATCTGTATCAGATTCACTACTTCCAACTAATGCAATTTGTCCATCTAATATCCTATCACGTTTAATAAGAACCCTACCTTTATATTTCCCTGGTGCAACTCTCATTGTTCCAAACATACTACTATATTCAGATCTTTCATTACATGTTAAACATATTAATTCATTAAAGTTACTTGATATTTTATACCTTAAATTGCTATATGAAGCAGTAGCTACAACTAAAGTTATACCTAGTGTCAATCCTTCTCGTGACAAATATGCAAATTGTTCATCTGTTATTTCATATAATTCCTTTAAAGCAATATAATTATCAACAACTATTACAATATGAGGTAACTCATTATTTCCTGCTTCTTTGTATGCTTTTAATGATGCTACTCCTAAATTAGAAAATAAATTTTTTCTATAATCTATTTCCTTTCTTATCATTTGATAAAATCTATTAAGTTTTTCTTCATCATTTTGAAGTATAACACCACCAACCTGTGGTGCTTTTTCAAATATCTTCAATGTTCTGGTACCAAAATCCAATACATATATATTAATGTCTTTAGCTGTATATTTTTCAATTAATGATGTAATCATAGTTTGAAGCATTGTTGTTTTACCATATCCCGGTGCACCCACAATTAATACATTGCCTCTTTCAGTAAAATTAATATCCAATAAATATTGACTTTGTATTTCCGGATCATCAATTTCACCTATACTACATTTTATAATATTATTATCCTGGTAAACATTTTTATATTTTTCTAATAAATCTTTTAAGAATATAATCTGTTTAAGTTCTTCAAGCCAAGGTCCCTTTAACCTTATTATGTTATTTCTATTAGCTACTATTTTTATTACCTTTATTGTTTCTTCTAACTGGGTAATAAGATTCTTATTTTTATTTTCCTCCTTAGATGAAAATATAACCTTTCTAATTCCTTCAATTGATACTTTTGATATTTCAATATCATTTTTCTGTATATTACTATCTTCTGATATTTCCGCACCACTCCATGCTGATTGAAATAATTCAAATATTTCATTATTACCTACCTGAAGATATGCTCTTCCTGGTTCAACAATTTTTGCTGCTAAATCATTTTTTATAACTTCTTTACTGTCATTTGCATCTTGGACTTTTAAACATAATTTAAATTTAGAGTTACTCCATATTTGAGAATCTACAACCCCTGCTGGTTTCTGTGTGGCAAGAATTAAATGAACACCCAAACTTCTACCTATTCTTGCAGTACTTACAAGTTCTTTCATAAATTCAGGTTGATCACGTTTTAATTCTGCAAATTCATCTGCAATCATAATTAAATGAGGAATTGGCTCTTTTACTTTTCCATCCTTATACAATTCAATATACTGATCAATATGATTTACATTATTATCACCAAATATTTTTTGTCTTCTTTTTAATTCACTATTAATTGCAATTAAGGATCTATTAATTGCTGCTCCATCTAAATTGGTAATTGTTCCAACTAAGTGTGGCAGATTTTTAAATAAATTAGCCATTCCTCCACCCTTGTAATCTATTAATATAAAATTAATATCATGTGGATGATAATTAACTGCTAATGATAAAATTAAACTTTGCAAAAGTTCACTTTTACCTGAACCTGTAGTACCTGCAACTAATCCATGAGGTCCATGATACTTTTCATGTAGATCAAGAGCAATAATATTTCCCGCTGTATCAATGCCTAGAGGCGCAGCAATATGTTTAAATACCATATTATTTTTCCAATTTCTTATTATAGGTATTTCTCTTGAAGAATTAACTCCATACAATTCAAAAAATGTAATACATTTCTTTAATGATTCTGCAGAATATTGCTTTTTAACATAAATAGGAGCAATTCTTCTAGCAAAAGCTTCAAAATCAGCCATATTACTTACATTATACTTAAAATCTATTTTCTCTTCCGCCTTAGAAAAATTACATAATTCTCCTTCATTTGCACTATTTAATTTAATTATTGATGTACAATTATTAGGAGTCTTTTGGAAATCATCATATAAAAATACTGTAGTTAAACCCTTTGTGTTTCTAGATTGTAAAAACAAACTTGCCTTTTCATTATTTAACAATTCAGGTTTTGTAACAAATATAATAAAATATGGTTTAATATTTTCATCCTCTTTAATTTCATTTCTCTTTTCAAAATAATCTGCTAAAACAGACAATATATTATGTGCAGATTCCTTATCCTTCGAAATAAATCTTATTTTTTTATCTTCACTCCACACATGAGGTAACCATCTCATCCATTTCCACTTTTCAATATCCTCCTCATCACATATTAATACTATTTTCAAATCTTCATAATAATGATATGTTACTAATTGAATTATTATGTTACGTAAAAAATTATTAACATATTCTTTATGTCCTAATATTATAGAAGAAACCTCATTTTTTAAATCTAAAGTTATAGGCATTTCTTGTATTTTTTCATATTTTTCTTTACATTTTCTAGGCAACATTATAAGTTCATCTTCTGTTTCTCCCCACTTTTCACTTGGTATTTTTATATTAAAACTTACAGGAACACATCCACTACCAAGGGATACTGTTAAAAAATCTTCATCTGTTATACTTTTTTCCCACAATCTGTGATTAAATCTATTAACAATTTCTATTGATTTTTCTGATTCAGGAAATAGTATTTTACTTATTCTAATCTGATCACTATATTGTTCTTTAATTTTATTTTCTTGATTTTTAAGATATTCTAAATATTTCTTATTTCTATCTTTCAAGCTTCTTCTTACCTTTATTGATTTTATAACAAACATTATTACAGTAGCTAATATTGTAACAACGCACATTCCTATATAATAATATGGATTGCTTCTATTTCCTATTGATAAACTTATAATAACCATACCTATTGTTGGTATAACTGATACAAATGTTTCTAATGTTGGTTTTTGTTCTTTCTTTGGCGGTTCAATAATCTCAACTTCCTCACTAGGAAGATTATACATATACCTAGAATTTCTTATAAATTCTGGGTAATTCAATTTCGATCTATTCTTTTCTGAAGATATTATTTTTAGTCCATTTATTTTTATTTTATTATTATAATTAGACAATAATATTCTATCTTCCTTAAATAAAAATTTATATCCACATATTATTATGAAATCATTATCATTTAATATTGATGTTCCATTAATTTTTTTCCCATTAATATAAACACTATATCGAGAATTCAAGTCAATTATTTGAGCGTTATCTTCTTTTCTTTCAATTTTACAATGATTTATATCTACTAAATCATCAAATATACTAATATCATTATTAACATCTCTACCAAAACTTACCTGACTACATCCAACTATTGACACTTCCTTATCATAGTTTTCCTTACCACTGGCAAAATCAATAAAAAAATTAATTTTAAAAAGTTCAATTTTATTATTATCTAATTTTATACTAACTTGATCTCCATGAAGTAGTTTTTTTGTAAAACCTTAATGCCATTTATAACAAGATATGTATTTTCTCCTTGAATTATCTCCCAATATCCACTTGTTTTTTTTAAACAAACATTAAAACTCATATTAACATCTATATTTAAATATATGTCATCTTCCTCTTTATTGCTTATAAGCATTTCATCAGTTTCATAGCTGTCTATATCTATTTCTTTATAAAAATTATTATTAAAAATAATTAGTACATTTTTTATATTATTCATTTTTCCCCCATTTTTAAATTTTAAATTAAAATTATTTTACTTCCAAAAGATATATTATATTGATTTAAAATGTCATTTCCCTTTAAAAAACATGTAGGATTTTCAGTTCTCATATAATATCCACTTATGCTTATTCCTTTTTCTTTCAATTTCAGAGCTTCAATTAATGCTGCTGAAATTTCTTTTACAGATATATCTAATGGTATTTCTAATTCATATTCATCATCATAGCCATCTATTTTGACAATTACGATTCCTTTTTTCATGCTTTATTACCTCTATTCAATAAAAATTTTTTGAACTATATCATTAATTGTAATTGTAAACTGATTACTTTCTCTTAGTTTATTAATGCCACATAATGTTCCATCTAATTCATAATAATAATCTATAGCTGATAATATTGACTTGTTATATTTTGAAAGAGATTCTGGAATTATAATATTTTGTTTTTTATATTTATTTAAAACAAATATATATTTATCTATAGATTCTTGTTGTTTTAAGAAATTTTCCATTTTTACCTTGCTTATTAAATCACTACCCATTAAAACAATAACATTATCTTATTCATTCAATATTCCTGCATAAATAGAATTAAATTTGCTACCCAAATCAATAATAATATTATCAAATTTATTAAGTTTCTTTATTTCATTTATAAAAAATATAATATCATCCCTATTTAGATTTTCTAAATCAAGTACACTGTTTACAGGACTAAAATAACATATTCCTAAGGAATCTGTTAATATATTATTTAGTATTTTATCCCTTAAAAGTTTATTTCTATCCTTTGCTAAATACAACATTTCTGACATACTATTCCTATTGCTACATTCTAAAAAAGTTTCAACAGATGATATATCTTCAAAATTTATATATAATACATTTCTAGATTTTTCACTTAATTTTAAAGCTATGGAAATAGCTACAGATGTCTTTCCTATTCCACCTATAGGTGAATAAACTGTTGTAACTTTGCTTATTTTATCCTTTGAATCATCATATGATTCATAAGAAGGATTTAATTCAATATAACTATTTTTTATCTTTTTGTAAATATTACTTGCAATTTGATATTTATATATGTATTCACTTGATTCTTTTAGTTTATCCTCACCTAATATAATTATTTTTGAAATAAACTTATTTGACATATTATTATTATAAAAATCTTTACCTATTAACAATATGTCAACTCCCTGAATTGTATTTAGAAATTCTTTTAAATACAGTTCATCACTAATTGCTGTAATAACAAACTCTTTAAAGTGATTATTACTTAAATAATTAGATAAGGCTTTTAAATATTCTTCATCTCTATCTGCAATAACTAAACTTAATTTCTTCAAATTTATCCTCCCTTAAAAAATTGTAAATTTACATTTAATATTTCCAAAAACTATTATATCCTTATTATTTAATTGATATTTACTATTGGGCTTAAGTCTTTTTTATTTAGATATGTGCTATTTGTAGATCCTAAATCTATAATAAAATAATTTAAACCTTCTTTTACTATTTCTGCATGCTTTTTACTAATAACACTATTTGCTATCTTTACATCACACATATTATCTCTTCCAATTATACTTTTATCACTTAAAATTTTATAAATCTTATGATCAAAAATAGTTTCAATTTCAGCACTACCACATAATAAAGTTGTTTTTTCATCATTATCTAAAATATTTGTTTCATAATTCATAAGAAGTTGTGTTTTACAATTATAATCATAATTACTTTTTTCTTTTTTCTTTCTTTTTAATATTTCTTTTAAAAATGTAAATACACTTTTTCTTTTTTCAGTACAACTTACATTAGAATGATTATTTTTCTTTATGTTTTCATAGTCATCTTCAAAACATAACTCATTATCTTCGTCTAAACTAGTACTCTGTTTATTTTGTATTTCTCTAATACTATTAATTAATCCCATTAAACCATGTTTCATAAATATATTTAAATATTCATTTCTTGTATTTATATCATTTATACTTTCTATCATATACTTGCATATTTTAGATATCTCATTGTAATCAACTTCACTACGAGGCAAATTATTCATTGGCAAATAAGTATAATATACTTTTAAAGAATCATTACAAGATACTACAAATATTGTATCCAAATCAGCAAAAATCTTTGATAAATCTATAAGAATATTTTTATCATAAAAAACATTCTTAATGCTTGTTAAAATTGGAAGTATATTAAATATTGTTATTTTATTTGTTGCTAAATAATCTTTTAATGAAATTTTATT
>JAAYQS010000154.1 GCA_012519155.1 Clostridiales bacterium | reverse complement strand
TGAGTATTATATCACTTATAATTATCAACATAAATTAAATTTGTAAATATATTAATAATTAATTTGTAAATTATACATATAATTGTATTTTATTGATATAATAATTTTGTATATTATACAATATTTATTAGGGGGATGATTATTTTATGTTAGTACTTACAATTGATAATGTACCAGGTAAACAAATAAAAGAAGTTAAAGGATTAGTTAAAGGAAGCACAGTAAGATGTAAAAATGTTGGTAAAGATATTATGGCGGGCTTTAAAAATCTTGTAGGTGGAGAAATGGGAGCATATAATGATATGCTTATTGAAGCAAGGCAAATAGCCATTGGAAGAATGGTTGATGAAGCCCAAAGCTTAGGTGCAAATGCCATTATAGGCATGAGACTTGCATCTTCAGCTATTGCAGCAGGTGCCGCTGAAATAGTTGCTTATGGTACTGCTGTTGTTATAGAATAGAGGTTGATTTCATGGAAATTTTCGCAATACTTATTGGTTTATTCTACCTTATATGTTTTTTAGGCGCTATTATACTATTAATTTGGACAATTAATAAAAGGCGCAAGGAAAAGAAAAAAGAAAAAGAAGATTTCAAAGATTATGATAAATATTAACAAAACAGAATATCAAAGTATATAACAAATTTAAAAGCTTTCTATGAAAACAAATCATAGAAAGCTTTTTTATTAATTATTAAAGATTAAGACCTTTATCTTCTTCACAACCAAGAACTATATTTAAACATTGAATAGCAGCACCTGATGCTCCTTTTCCTAAGTTATCAAAATGAGATGATACAAGTATTCTATCTTCATTACCAGTTACAAATATTTGAAGACCATCCCAACCTGAACATCCATTTCCACCAAGGAAGTTTCTACTTTCTTCCTCTGCACCAAATGGCATTACCTTTATAAATTTTTCATCTTTGTAAAATTCAGTAAAGAATTTATGTATCTTTTCTGGTGTTTGTTTTCCCTTTAACATATTTGCATATAAAGGAAGTGAAACTAGCATACCACTATAATAATCAGCAACTATTGGTGAAAATAATGGTTCTTTATCAAGTCCTGTTATTTTCTTCATTTCTTTTAAATGCTTATGCTTTTGACTTAAAGCATATTCTCTAGGTGATTTTAATTCTTCTATGCGCTCATTAGCTTCATATTCTGCAATCATCTTTTTGCCACCACCACTATAGCCTGTTAATGAAAAACTTGCTACAGGATAATCTTTTGGTAAAATGTCACCTGCTATTAATGGATAAACTAATGATATAAATCCAGTAGCATGACATCCAGGTACTGCTATACGTTTTCCATTTTTAATTGCATCTCTATGAGATTTTGAAAGTTCAGGGAATCCATATGCCCAGCCTTCTTCTGTTCTATGAGCTGTTGATGTGTCAATAATAGTAACATTATCATTTGTAACAAGTGAAACTGATTCTCTTGCAGCATCATCTGGCAAACAAAGAAATGTTATATCAGATTCATTAATAAGTCTCTTTCTTTCATTAATATCTTTTCTAAGTTCATCAGATATTTGCATTAATTCTATATCATCACGATTTTGAAATCTTTCATGTATCCTAAGTCCAGTTGTTCCTGCACTACCATCTATAAATATTTTTGTTTTCACAAATAAATCCCCCTTCTAGTATATTTATGTATAAAAATTCATCAAATTTTGTAATTATACATCAATTATACATCGTTATAAATATATGTCAAATTAAACCTACTTCTTCTTGCAACATTTTTTAGTGCAACTGCTACAACTACTGCAGCAGCCACATCCATTTTTATTTCTTTTAACCATATATCTAACTGCACAAACAACCCATACAACAACTAGTCCAAGGATAATTATGCTTAATAAATTCATAAAAAACTCTCCTTATGATATCCCTATCATTTTACCAACAACATTTACCACAAATGCCACTATCCAAGCTATTATACACTGCATTACTATAACATAAACAGACCATCTTGTACCAAGTTCACGCTTTACTGATGCAATAGCTGCAACACATGGTGTATAAAGTAATGAAAATATTAAAAATACAAATGCACTAAATGGACTAAATAATGTTGATATAGATTCTGTTGATCCCCCAAGAAGTACTGCAAGAGTACTTACGACACTTTCCTTTGCTGTAAATCCTGTAATAAGAGCTGTTGATACTCTCCAATCTCCAAATCCAAGAGGAGAAAAAATTGGTGCTATAATACTTCCAAGAAGTGCAAGCAAACTATTTTCTGAATCAGCTACAGGATTAAGTCTTGTATCAAAACTTTGTAAGAACCATATAATAATTGATGCTACAAATATAATTGTAAATGCCTTTGATATAAAATCTTTTGCCTTGTCAATAATTAATTTGTATACACTCTTTGCACTTGGAAGACGATAATTAGGAAGTTCCATAACAAAAGGTACTGGTTCCCCTTTAAATTTAGTAAATTTAAGTATAAGTGCAAATAAAATAGCTACAATAATTCCTATAATATATAAACTTATCATTACAAGTGCTCCATGCTTTGGAAAAAATGCTGCAGTAAATAAAGCATATATAGGAAGCTTAGCCGAACAACTCATAAAGGGTGTAAGTATAATTGTCATTTTTCTATCTCTTTCAGATGGAAGTGTTCTTGTTGACATAATGGCAGGAACTGAACATCCAAAACCAATAAGCATAGGTACAAAACTACGTCCAGAAAGACCTATTTTTCTTAAAAGCTTATCCATAACAAAAGCAACTCTTGCCATATAACCACTATCTTCTAATATTGATAAGAAGAAAAACAAAACAACTATAATAGGTAAAAAGCTAAGTACACTACCTACACCAGAAAAAATACCATCAATAACAAGAGAATGAACTATTGGATTAATTCCATAAGCTGTAAGGGCCCTATCGCACAAATCTGTAAAACAACTTATTCCCACATCCATAACATCTGATAAAGCGCTTCCTATTACACCAAATGTTAAAAAGAATATAATAGCCATTATTCCTAAAAAGGCTGGAATTGCTGTGTATTTGCCTGTAAGTATTTTATCAATAGCCTGACTTCTTTTATGCTCTTTACTTTCATGAGGTTTCACAACAGTTTCATCACACAACTTTTCTATAAATGTAAATCTCATATCTGCAAGAGCAGCTTGTCTATCTTTGCCACTTTCCTGTTCCATTTGAATTATAATATGTTCTAATGTTTCTTTTTCATTCTCATCAAGCTTTAAGGCATCAAGAATCAATTCATCAGATTCTACAAGCTTTGTAGCTGCAAATCTTACTGGTATTTTTGCTCTTTTAGCATGATCTTCGATTAAATGGACAATTGCATGAATACAACGATGAATTGCTGCTGTATTTTCATCATTATCATCACAAAAATCAGTTCTACCAGGACATTCTCTAAATTTTGCCACGTGAATAGCATGATCAATAAGTTCATCTATACCTTCATTTTTACCCGCTGATATGGGAATAACTGGTATTCCAAGCATAGCTTCAAGCTTATTAATCATAATAGTTCCACCATTTTCCCTAACTTCGTCCATCATATTAAGAGCAAGAACCATTGGAATATTTAATTCTATAAGCTGCATTGTAAGATACAAATTTCTTTCTATATTAGTTGCATCAATAATGTTTATTATTCCTTTAGGCCTATCTTTAATTAAAAACTCTCTAGTAACTATTTCTTCGCTTGTATAAGGAGATAATGAATATATTCCTGGCAAATCAGTAACATTTGTATTAGGGTTATTTATTATACTTCCATCCTTACGATCTACAGTAACTCCTGGAAAATTACCTACATGCTGATTCATACCTGTTAATCTGTTAAATAAAGTTGTCTTACCACAGTTTTGGTTTCCAGCAAGAGCAAAGGTAATCATCTCATCTTCTAAAATTTCATCTCCATGTCTTTTTACATGGTACTTCTTTGTAACTTCTCCCACTTTAGGATGGCTTGTCAAATCACTTTTACTCTTTCTTTCCTTTTCGTGAGATTCATCAAATATTTTAGATAAAGTTATACATTTAGCATCATCTTTTCTAAGAGTAAGTTCATAACCACGAACCCTTATTTCTAAAGGATCACCCATTGGAGCTACTTTTACTAGTTTAATTTCTGTTCCTGGAGTTAATCCCATATCTAAAATATGTTTTCTTAATGATATTTCTTTGCAATTTACTGATTCTATTATGGCACTTTTACCAATTGGTAATTGTGATAAATCCATTATTTTCTTCACCTCAATTAACTTATAGTTTACAACTGAATAACTTTTCTCATCCCGTTTATGGATTTATTATAACACCTATCACTATTCTTTGCAATTGAATATTATTTTCATTTAGTTTAATTAACTAAAAAATAATAAGGATAGCATAACTATCCTTATTTATACACAGCCTCACGAATAACATTAATATAACTAAGTGTATCATTATACACCCAATCAATATCATTAACCATAAGTTCAAAACTCCCTTTATATTTTCTTATATATTTATCTTGAAGTCCTTGAGAAATAAACATTAATGTTTCATATACTTTATTAATATCTGTTCCCTCTTTAAATTTTGAATAATCAATACCATCTGTAAAGATCTTTTGCATGATACCATAATAATATTGTATTTTATCATTTATATATTTTTTTATATTTTTATCTTCAATTTTCATACACTCTACTAAAACAGTACTTTCTCTTGTATATTTCATAGAAATTTCAGCCTTAACCTTTGTAAGTTGTGCTATTCTATCAAACATATCATTTGAAAGATCATCAATATTCTTAAATATATTTTTGTCTAATGTATCAATTGCTCTATCTACTACATAAATATATAAATTAGCTTTACTTTCAAAATACTTAAATAATGCCCCTTTAGAAATACCTGACTCTTTTACTATAGAATTAGTAGAACCAATTTCATATCCGTTTTTAGAAAATTCATTTAATGCAGATTCATATATTTTATCTTTTTTATTATCTGGTACTTTTATATCCATAATTCCACCTTAATTTAAAAATCCTTTTTGTTATAATAAATGCACCCAACTATTACTGATACTATCATTATAGCAAACATTATTATTAAATTGATAGGTTCAATATATTTATCCCCCGCCACAACATTTGTACTTACATAGTCAAAAAGACTTATTCTCTTTAAAAAGTCTAATTTATCACTTAATCCTCTAATAATTGAGATCATGTAAAATGCACAAACTATTCCAATAGAAAGGCTTACGGCCTGCCTGTTCTTTTTTATAAATGAAGCAATACCAAAGCATAATGAACCAAAAGTTAAATGCAATATACATGGTGCAAATGCCATAAGATAAATTGCCTTTGTGCTATAATTATCCTCTCCAAAAATTAATGCTCCTAAAATAGTAGCTGCTGCAATAAACATATTCATAATAAGTGTAATAATAATAAGTGCAATAAATTTTGAAAAGAATATTTCAAACCTGTTATAAGGCTTACACATTAAATATTCTATTGAACCTTCATCTTCTTCCCTTACTAAAGTGCTTGCACCAAGGTAAGCTATATACATGCTTCCCATTAATATAACTATAATATACCCTTCTGAATAAGTAGCTTCTAAACTTCCAATAGCAATTGAATTCATTCCAAAGGCTTTAAGCATACTCTCTGGCATAAGTTCTAAGGATTGTGACATTTCAGTTCCCATTGAATCAAATAAAAATGCCATAAAAAATATTGTTAATGAAAGAGCTAGTGTCCACATAACTAATCCCTTTATGTTATTTTTAATTACTCTCATAATTATATTAAACATATTACTCATCTCCCTCATAATATTTTAAGAATATTTCCTCTAAGGATGGATCTTCAATATTTATATCCTCAATATCAATTTCACTTAATTTTTTTACTAGCTCATTCATTTCACCACTAAATTTAAATGATATATTATTCTTATCTTTTTTATAATCATATACACCTTTAAAACTTTTAAGTTCATTAGATTTACTTATTAAATTTACTTTCTTTAAATTAATTTTATTAATACTATGAACATCTTCAATTTTAATAAGTTTTCCTTCCTTAACTATTCCAACTCTGTCGCATAACCTTTGCACTTCTGTTAATATATGTGCAGAATAGACTATTGTCTTACCCTTAGCCTTAAGCTCTTCTAATATTTTAAAAAATTCTTCCTGAACTAATGGATCAAGTCCACCTGTAGCTTCATCTAATATTAATAGTTCTCCTCCTGATATAATTGCATCAATTATTCCAACTTTCTTTTTGTTACCATAAGATAAATCTTCTATTCTCTTTTCTAAATCTAAATTAAGCCTATTTGCATATTCTACTATAGAAATATCATTACTTTTATAAAGCTTCTTTGAATAACTTAATAGATCTTTCACCTTCATATTGTTATAAAAATTACACTCTGATGGTAAGTATCCAATATAACTTTTTATCTCTTTCTCATTGTTATCAATAGATTTAGAAAGAACCTTTATATCTCCACTTGTTTTTCTTACTATACCAAGTATAGATTTTATTGTAGTTGACTTACCCGCTCCGTTAGGTCCTATAAGTCCAAATACTTCTCCCTTTCTTACACTAAAGCTTATGTCATTTACTCCTCTGCTTTTTCCATAGTTTTTTACTAAATTTCTTACTTCAAGCACAACATCATTACCCATACAAATCACCCCTTACCTTTTTTGACCATATGGTCATTTAAATTATACTACTTTTATGACCAAGTGGTCAACATATTTATATTAACTTTTATAAAAATGTGGCTATGGCACTAAAAATTGTGTGATGTTTTTTCTATGCAAAAAAATAAATCCCATCCTTTAAAAAGAAATGAGATTTATAGTAAACTATTAATATGGAAAAAATTACCTTTCTTAAAATTACTAAACCATCTCTTTTTCAAGAATGTAATTTTCTTCATATTTATCCTTGGGATTTTCAATTCTTACAATTTTAAATCCACACTTATTAACATAGAAGTTATGATTTCTTTTAGAAAATCCAGGCGTATCTGTTGACCATTTTACTGTATCTGAATACATCTTTTCCACTAACCTCCAAACATACAATCCATATCCACAATTCTGGTATTCAGGATCAATAAATATATTTCCTAAATAATTTTCTTTGTTATCATTAATAAACACATTTAAACCACCAATTAATTTTCCATCTAGCAATATCTTAAATCCCTCAGCCCCGCCATTTAGATACCATTTTCTTATGAAATCACCATTATCATAACCTGGAGGCCCTCCAACTTCCTTACCTAAATGTATTCTTGTATCTTCATCAAAAGACCTTTTCATTATCTTTGTCATATCCAAAACGTCTTTATAACTTACTGGCACTAATGTAAGCTTAGTATTCTTATCCATATTTCTTCTCTCCTTTAAATATTTTACTATATAATTATTATCTTTTAAAAGAAAGAAACTGTACACCAACTTATATGTTCTATTAAAAAAACATGTGCAACTTAAAGTTGCGTAATATTATATATTTTTATGTTCCGCAATAAGTTTTATATCTACAGTCTGATTTTTTTGGAAGTTCTTTATAATATTCATGTTCTTTAGAATGCTCATATGGCTTTGAAAGTGCAGCTAAGAGTTTTTGCATAACACTATAATCATTATACTTTTCTGCAGCTTCTAATGCTTCTTCTACTCTATGGTTACGTGGAATTACCCAAGGATTACTATCTTTCATAAGCTTTATAGAATCCTCTTCTGATTCATCTTGCCTTTTTAATCTTTGTTTCCATAAATCATACCAGTTTTTAAAATCTTCTTTTTTAAATAACTCTAAATTCTTTATGGTATCAAAAGTTAAATCTATAAAAGTATTTGTATAATCTACTTTATATTTATTCATTAAATTTAAAAGCTTTTGAATTAAAGCTTCATCTTCATCTTCTTTGTTAAATATTCCAAGTTTTTTTCTCATTCCAGAAAGCCAATTTTCTTTAAAGATATCATAAAATTTTGAAACTTCACTATTTGCTATTCTTAAAGCTTCATCTTCATCCTCACTTAAAAGTGGCAAAAGAGTTTCAGCAAATCTTGCAAGGTTCCATGCTGCCATGTTTGGCTGATTACCATAAGCATATCTTCCCTCAGTATCTATAGAACTAAATACAGTTTCAGGATTATATGTATTCATAAATGCACAAGGTCCATAATCTATTGTTTCTCCGCAAATTGATACATTATCAGTATTCATTACACCATGAATAAAACCTACAAGTTGCCACTTTGATATGAGCTGTGCTTGATTTTTAATAACTTCTTTAAGTAAAAAAAGATATGGATTGTTTATATTATCTTTTTCAAAATGTCTTTCTAAAGTATAATCTGCTAACTTTTTTATATCTTTTACTGTACCCCAGTTTGCAATATATTCAAATGTTCCAACACGTATATGACTTTTAGCTACTCTAGTTAAAATTGCACCAGGCAAAAATTTATCACGCATTATTAATTCACCTGTAGTAACTACAGCAAGGCTTCTAGTTGTACTAATACCTAGCCCATGCATTGCCTCACTTATAATATATTCTCTTAGCATTGGTTTAAGCACAGCTTTCCCATCTCCACCTCTAGAATACAATGTTTTACCTGAACCTTTAAGCTGAATATCAAATCTTTTACCTTCCTTAGTTACATGTTCTCCAAGAAGTACTGCTCTTCCATCACCAAGCATTGTAAAATACCCAAATTGATGCCCTGCATAAGCCTCAGAAATTGGAATAGAACCCTCAGGAATCTTATTTCCTGAAAATATATCTACTCCAATCTTACCGTTTAATTCTTTGGGATTTAAACCTAGAGATTTTATTAAAGGAAGATTTATAGCAACAATTTTAGGTGAAGGCACATTACTTGGATTCTGTTTAGAAAAAAATACCTTTGGAAGGCTTGCATAAGTATTTTCTATCTTAAAACTGGTCTTAACTACCTCTTTTATTTTACTCATTCCTTTTCATCTCCTAACTAATATAAATCTTTATTAGTTTATCTTTTTAAGTTTTTTCTATTCTGATTACAAATAAAGTTACAATACAAAAAGCACATCATTCTATAAACAATGACATGCTTTTTTATATTTATATATATCAAATTTTATCTGTTACTATATCCTAAATTATCTGCTTATATGTTAATATACCGCCATAAATAAATCATTCATAAGCGGTTTTTAACTGCTTATGCGACGCCCTTTAAATTTAGAATTTAATTAAATTCCACATTAATTATCATAACTTCGCTATCAGTAAATAATCTCATATATGGACCATATATTCCTACTCCTGATGTTACAAAACTATACATGTTATTTTTCTTTAACATTCCATTATAATTTTCCCATGCTAATGGTTGAACTAAAGTAAGTGGGAAAAATTGTCCTGCATGAGTATGTCCACTTAACATTAAATCAACACCACTTTCTGATACTTCCTGAAGCTTAGCTGGTTCATGCTCAATTTCAATAATTGGTTTTGATTTATCTAAATCTTTTGTCATATCTTCTATAGACATTCTATTAGATGTACCATCCCCTGGTTTTTCTGCATCTAATCTACCTATAAGGTAAATAGAATCATTTGCTATTGTTGTAACATCATCAGTAAGAACTTTTATGTTGCTATCTAGTAAAAATTGTTCCATTCTATCATCTCTAAAAGCATTTTCTTTAGATGCTATTGAAAATCCTCCTACAAGGGATTCAGTTACATCATGATTACCAAATACAGCATATACACCATATTTACTATCAATAGAAGAAAGTAAACTTTTCAATTTTTCAGGATCATCTAGTGCATCATAATTATTGTCAAATATATCACCTGCAACAACTACTAGGTCAACATCATTCTCATTGATTATGTTAACCATTTTTTCTATCATTTCAGTTCCTATACTATATCCCATATGAAAGTCTGCTACAAGAGCAATTTTTAAAGAGCTTTGCTCTTCTACTTTTTTATTTACTGTAACATCATAAGATCTTGTAGTTACCTTTCTTGCATGAACAAAACCACATATACTAAATATAAAACTACATAAAATAACTACTGAACCTATTATATAATATCTCTTTTTTTGTTGCAAAATACTTATTTTTTTCTTTTTATTTATTAATTTTAAAATTAAAACTAATATATCTGCTAATAGCAAGAAGAAAATTATAAATATAAATGTTCCAAGCCAATAATTGCTTATTTTCTTAATAAATATTTGTATTTCACTTCTAGGTAACAATGAACCTAAAAATATTGTACTTGATAATATTATGTATCCAAAAAATATTAATGCCTGAGTCCATAAGTGTTTAAAACAGTATGCTACACCTTTAAGCCAGTGTATTATTCTCCATAATACATATACACTTAATAAAATAAATGCTAACCCCATAAATGCAATTAACATATTTTATCACCCCTCTTTATATATTTTCAAAATACTGTATCTGTTCAATCTTTGCATAATCAGTAATTCCTTTTCCCTTATTAGGATGCTTTACTGAATATACCATATCAACAAAAAATATAAGAGAAAGAACAATGCACAAAGTTATAATAACTTTACTGTTCATCTTTCTTATTAAATTATCAAGAAGGGGTGCTACTAAATATACAACTAGCATTCCACCTATTCCAAATATAAGTAATCCTTCTGCACATATTCTTCCATGTAAATTAAGGAAATAACCAGTATAATCCCACCACTTAGTTCCATTGTTTACTGTTTCTAAATAATAAGCAGTAAAATATTCAACAAATCCACATAATACAATAGCTGATATAAATTCTAAAAGTGGATATTTTCTTAATTTATTTAAAATGACTAAGATTAATGTGCCTCCAAATCCATAAATAGGTACGTATGGTCCATGCATTATACCTCTATTTACAAATTCTCCATCAGTAATTAGGTGAAAACTTACTTCCCATGTCCAACCAATAAATGAGAAAACAAAAAACATAAGTATTAAAGAAAACATGCTGTAATGACGCATATAATGTATAAGTTCTACTGTTTTTTTCTTATTACTTTTAGAAACTTCATATAATCTTTTAGGATATGCCCTTCCTTCTGCAGCAGCTTTTAATGTTCCTATTTTTATTTTCTTTTCCTCTACTGCTTCATATAATTTTTCCTTTTCATTATTAAATAAAGTTACTCCAAATAATTTAGTAAATATATTTGTTTCTTCAGGCTTAGGCATATTTTCTAATTCTTGAATTTCTTTAGTTATATCACCATAAGCATTATTTATTATTTCCTTGCTTGCTTTTTCAAATAAATATTTATCATTTAATAATTCACTATTTTTGATTTTTTTATCTTTAGCTTCATTTCTAAGCAATGCATAATATTCACTAATTGTAGCTATTTTATAAGGATTTGAAAATAATAAACCAGATAAGCCCATTGTTAAAATATCTAATATTCCCCATCCTATAAATGAAATTTCAAGTTTAAAGCATTCCCATTTGTGTCCATTCATCATATTTCTTGATAATGTAATAGCATCAAATGTATTAATATTAGGATTTTCAGCTATAATATATGGAACCATATAATACGAATATCTCTTTACAAATATTCCAACAATAGTAAAACACCATAATACATATAATATTTCTTCAACACACATAGTCCATGCTGTTTTTAGCCATTTTCTTGTTTTTTTAAGATACAAAACATTATCAATAGACACACTTTCATAGGTTTTTCCTTCCATGAAAATTCTAGACATTATTACCGAATATGTGTTGGTAAATAAGAACCAAAACATAAAAGAAATAATCATACTTCCTGCAATTAATATTATATATGTAATATTAGGTACACCAAATATAGAATTTAATCCAGCTGCTATTGTAATTAAATAAGACCTTGAAGTAACAGCATTTACAACTGATGCAAATACCCCTTCATCTCTAGCTAATATTTTGTTTTCACCTTTTTCAGAAGTGATTTTTTCTTCATTTTCTTGTTTTCCATTATTTGATGATTTTTGTAAAACTGATTGTATCATTTTTTCATTTAAACCAATTAAACCAGTATAACTATCCTCATCAATAGATTCATCAGAAAAATTAGTAGGATTTTTAACAAAATCAAGTGATCCTGTAAAATCTGTTCCTAAAACTCCAGCAATTAAACATATAGCTACAAAAATACCATAATGCTTTTTTACTGATTGCTTTGCACTTTTCTTTATACCCTTTCTGTCAAGCATATATAGCCCTCCCATATTTAATTATAATTACTT
>JAAYQS010000153.1 GCA_012519155.1 Clostridiales bacterium | reverse complement strand
CCATCATAGGTTTCTCTATCTATTTGAAGTTTCTTTTCTTTTTCATCCTTTAATTTATTTATTTGTTCTTGTGCTGCTATTTGTTGCGTTTGGTTCATATTATGCATATTAGAACTTAATAACTCAATTTTTTTATCATAATATTCAGTATCTTTTGCTATATTATCATCTCTTTCTTGTGCCTTTTGTTTCATAAGTTCACTGGCACCTTGCATATCAATATTTCTCATTTTAACATTAAATTCAGCTTGTAATTCTAATTTTTCTTCATTTGCTTTTGCTAATGTATCAATTTGTATATTACTCATTTCTTGTTGTAATTGCCCTATCTGTGTAACTTCTGCATTTGTAATTGCTCTATGTTCATCACTTGCTTTTTGATATATAGCATTAATCTTATCTTTACATTCTATAACTTTTTGTTGTTGGGCTAATGAACTCCTATCAAAGAAAGAAAGTAAACTTTGTTCCATGTAATCTAATGAATTATCTACATTAAAGTATTCTCCTAATGATTTATTAGCCTCTAATTGCTTATTTTTAATTTCTTGAACTATTGCATTACATACATTGTTAGTTTGTTGTTGCAATCTTTGTGCAGCAGATGGGTCTATAGTAAGATTATTAACCTCACTATTTTTAATTTCCAAATTCATATCTTGCCATGCTTTAGCAGTTTTATTTATAGCCTCTTGTGTTTCTGGAGCAACATTATCTGACCATTCATGATGAATAAGTCCTAATTCCTCCATTTCTTCCCTAGTCTTTATAATTCCACCATCCATATCATTCCAAAGTCTTTGTAATGGCGATAGTTCCTCGACAGTTGTATTAAGACTTGTGTTAAGTAATTCGTTATTTTCATGTACTGCATATATTGTTCCAGCTATTGCTCCAAAAGCTAATGTTACTGGTAATGCTACACTTGCAATTGTGCCTAAACCTCCAGCTAAAGCTCCTAATCCACTTGCACCACTCGCCACACTACTAGCAGTACCTAAAGCACTTGTTGCAGCAGTTGTAGTTTTTAATGCACCACTTAAAGAAATAAGTTTAGTACCTATAGTGCCTATTGTACTAATGCCACCACCTAATATTTTAAGAAATGGTCCAGCTGCTATCGCTAAAGCACTCCATTTTAATAGATTCTCTTGTTGACTATCACTTAATCCATTGAATTTATCTGCAAGTTTCCCTATGAATTGAATACCTTTTTCGGCAAGTGGTATTAATTTTTCGCCTATTTCTATACCTTGATTTTTTAGTTCGTTTAATTTCTTTTTCAATCTAGCTTCAGTTGTATCTGCAACTTTTTTGAATGCAGTATCTGTTGTACCAGCACTATTTGTCATCTGTTGTAATATATTATTAAAGTCACTACCTTCATCTTTAGCTAAAGTTAATGCACCTTTACCAGCACGAATATTTCCAAACATATCATTTAATGCTACTTTATTTTCTTTGGCACTTTCTTGTAATATTTTTATTACATCTGTTAATTTCATACCACTATTCATCAATTCTACAAATGTTTTTCCAGTCTTTTTCTTCAAAGCTTCACTTGCATCTGTTCCAGCACTTCCCAATTCATTTAACATACCATTAAGATAAGTAACACTTTCAGCAGTAGATATACCATTCTTAGTCATTTGAGCTATACTTGCACACACCTGATCTATATTAACCCCAAAACTTTTAGCAGTTGGAATAACTGAACCCATTGTACTTGCTAATTCGTTCACCGTTGTTTTACCTAAATTTTGGGTTAGTATCAATTTATCAGAAATACTTGTTGCATCATCAGCTGACATAGAATAAGCATTAATACAAGTTGTTAATATGTCAACTGCACTTGCAGCATCTGTAAATCCACTTTTAGCAAGTTTGATTGCATTATTAGTAAATTCTATTGCATGGCCTTGGTCAACTGATGCTGATAAAGCCTGATAAACTGCCTCTGAATATTCGCCTACCGCAGTTCCCATCTTTGTTGAATTTTCCAATATAGATTGCTTGTACTTTGCATAATCTACAGTTCCTTTGTCTAGTAATGTACTTACTTTAGCAAAATTAGTATCAAAACTCATAGCCATTTTAGTACACGCAGTTCCAGCTGCAACCAAAGGTACAGTTACACTCTTTGTTAATGTACTCCCAACCCCGCTTATAGCATTTCCGACACTTGTCATAGAACTAAATGTTTTAGATAATTGACTAGCTGTTGTAGCCCCTATGGAACTAACACTTGCCATATCAGACTTAAAAGAACCATAATTTGCTCTTATATCTACACTTAAAGGTGCTAATTGTATTCCACTTGTTAAACTTCCCATTAATTCCTCCTTTCCTTAAATTCTTCTATGGCACTATCATCACTTTCAGTTTGTTGTAATCGCCATAAGTCTTTTAAGAAATTTAATCCAGTTTCATCATGTGTGAAACTATCTATCCAGCTATCTCTGTTGTAGAGAAGATATTTTTCAAAAGATAAGTTATCTATCTCATTAAAATTTAAGCCTGTATATTGGCTTATTCTTTTATAATTGCTTGTAGTAGTTGTATAGTTTTCTGCCCATTTCTCCACTTTATAATGTTTTTTATATATTGCATTGAATATCTTTTCAGGGGGAATAGGCAATTTTAGTTTGGGTCATTTTTAATATCATAAATATATCCAGCAACTTCATTGTAAATTGCCATTTGTATTTTTAAAGGTAAATTATTCTTTACATCATCTAATGTAAATTTAAAGTCCTTATTATTATTGTTAAGTATAATTAATGTTATTTCACTTCTTAAATCATAAGACTTGTTTACATCAGCTTTAGGCTTTTTATTATCTTTTTGATGTTCTAACTCTTGCATAGCAATTTTATTAAGTTGTTCTTCTTTTTTAGCCATTTCCTTGACCATCGCTACGGTTGGTTGCTTAATAGAGAATTGTTTACCTAAAAATTGTATCTCTACACCTTGCTTTAATATTTCATCTAAATTAATCATTTTAATTCCTCCTAAAAAATAAAGAGGGTATTTCTACCCTCTAAAATTATGATCCTGATTTTACTTCTCCAACTTCTTCCTCGATAGAGAATAAGAAGTTTTTAACATATTCAATAGCTTCGATTTGTACATCTATTGGAACTTCTTTATTTTCAAAGTTTAAGGCAAATCCATTACCACCTTGACCAATCATTGTAAATCTTAATTTATTGCCATCAGATTTAGTGTGTACAAATCTTACAATAACAGTTTTTAATGCATTACCACTTCCACCAATAACAATTTTTCTTATTTCCTTTGTAGAAGTAGTAGCTTCAGTCTTAGTATATTTACCAGTTGATAATAACTCTAATTTACCCATGTCCCAATCTAATATACCTGTCTTAGCAGTACATGCTTCATCAGTTATAAAAGACTTAACTATCTTACCATATTGATTTTTAACGTCGTATTTAGTTGGCTTGTAGTCTATACTAAAGCCACTAGAACAGTTACCAACGCAATGTTCGTCAGTTTCTATTACATCATCTGATGGTATTTTTGTACCTTCAAATTCATACATGTATAATTCTCCAGCACCAAATAATAACTCTTTCTTTACTGTATCACTCATTGTTTATATTCCTCCATTTCATTATAAAAATTAATGACAGTTCCCATACTTGAATACTGTCATTGAAAATAGAACCACCACCAGCTAAATTAGATATTATCTGTATATCGTTTGCTAGTAATGGTTCATCTTGATATTTAGTATTAAATTTATCAGATATAGCCTTTTTTAGTCTTAAACCTTCGTCTATATCGTCATGAATTATTTTTATTTCAACTTGGTCCTCACTTATAAGACCTGTACTTATTGGAGTATCTGTGTAAGTAACTCCGGGAACTTCTGTTGTAAAAATTGGTGATATCTTATCCTCTCCAATTATAGGAGCACATATATCATTTAAAAGGCTTGTAATTGCATATTCTAGCATTATTCCTCACCTCTTATGATTCTTTCTATACGTTCTTTATTGCTTATCTTTGCATTTTCTAAGAACTGTTTAGGTGCTTGTCCTCGTGTTATGTGAAAGCCTTGATATTTACCACTAGCTACATAATAGCACCATGGAGTTTTACGTCCATCACCATTTAATGCATAAAGTCCAGTTCCTTGATGATAGTAAGGTGCATACTCACTAGAATTTCCTACTCTTGTTGTAATAGATTTACTATCCATTTGTGTTTGTGTAAACATACTAGCTCTTAATTGTCCTTGGTCTACATGAACATTCTTTTTAGCATCTGCTTCAACAACTAATCCAGCCCTTTGCATATTATCATAAAGCCTTTTTATAATTTCATTAGTTGCATTGAATACACTTGTTTCAAAATCTTTACTAGCCATCTACTTCCACCTTCTTTAATAACAAGTTTGTTAGCCTTCCTGTGGCTTTACAATCTGTTATAGTATAAATATTACCTTCACTATCTTTAAGCCTATTCCTGACCTTATCTATGCCCTTATAAAAAGTAAAAGCACAATGAGAACTTTCATTGTACTTTACATTATTAGTTACTAATGTGCTACTTGTATCAAATATAGAAATCATTATTGCTTTATCATCTACCCAACTTTGCTTTTTAGCACCACTTGGAGATTTTACAGTATCATATTTTTGTAATGTATACTCTTTCATATTACTAGCAATACTCATACTACCACCCAACTTTTCTATATCTGTTCAATTTCTTCTTAATAGACTTAGGGATATCATTTGTATAGTTTTCACTTACACCATTACTACTTTGACTATTTAACCCTTCAGCGCCCAAAGTGTTGCATTTACTTATTACAAGTTCTTTTACAACACTTATAATCTTTGTTGGTAATTCTTCATCATCAGAATAATTAATATAGTCTTTAACATCTGTTATCACATCATTTATCAAGTCTTTTAATAATTCATCACTATTATTTGAAATACCAGGTCTTAGTTTTACACCTTCTAAGACCTGGTATATTAATTCTTCCATATATAGCACCTCCTAGAGGACTATTTTTTGATCTTTGCTAATACTACCTTAGAAGTATTTGAAAGTGCTGCTGCATAATGTTTATCTGCTGATACATCAGTTTTTCTTGATAAAGATACTCTGTCTGTTTCAACGTTTGTATCTCTCTTAAGATAAATTGTTAATGCTGGTGTATCTTCTTCTGTTTCTCCATCT
>JAAYQS010000016.1 GCA_012519155.1 Clostridiales bacterium | reverse complement strand
TATTAATAGAAATAAGGAGAAATTAAATGAGCATAAAAATAATTACAGATAGTACAAGTTACATTCCCTTAAAATTACGAGAAAAATATGATATATCGGTGGTTTCATTAAATGTAATAATAAATGATAAAAGTTATAGAGAAGTTGAACTTAAAAATGAGGAATTTTATATAGAAATGGATAAGTTAAATGATATTCCAACATCATCGCAACCAAGTATGGAAGAATCACTTAATATTTTTACTAAAATAGCAAAGGAAGGTCATGATATAGTTGGAGTATTTTTATCATCTGATATGAGTGGTACATATTCAACAATGCATCTTGTAAAGGAAATGGTTCAAAAAGATTATCCAAATACTAATATTGAAATAGTGGATTCTAAAACAAATTGTATGCAAATGGGATATATTGCACTTCAGGGAGCAAAGGCTGCTAAAGAAGGCAAAAGTATGGAAGAAGTTTTACAAGTAATAAATAACACAATTAATAAAAGTAAGTTTTTATTTGTGCCAGATACTCTAAAATATTTAAAAAAAGGTGGCAGAATTGGAGGAGCATCAGCTCTTTTAGGTACTATACTTCAAATAAGACCTATTTTAACTGTAGAAGATGGGAAAACTACTGTTTTTGAAAAGGTAAGAACTAAGAAAAAGGCAGTAAATACAATAATGGATAAAGTTGTTTCTGATATAAATACAAATGGTTCGGGGGAAGTTATTGTGCATCATATTAATTGTGAAAAGGAAGGAAAAGAAATTGCTGAAAGGCTTAGTAAAGAATTAAATATAGATGTAACAGTTCAATCTATAGGTCCTGTTATAGGTCTTCATGTAGGGCCAGGAAGTGTCGGTGTAGCTTATTATACAAGATGATTCCAATTATGTGGGTTCAGTTAATTTACTTAATATTTAGAAAAATTTAACAAAATATATTTAGATTTTTTAAGAATAATAGGATACCATATAATTTATATGATATAGTGATATTTCATATTATTGTAATAAATTATGAAGAATAGGGGATGAAAAATGTGGAATTTAAGGGTAGTAATAAAAATATTATACATGGCTTAAGTGATTCAGAAGTAAAAGATAGGATACTAAAAGGCGAAGTTAATAAATTGCCTAAAGCCCCTTCAAGAACTTTATGGCAAATGATACGGGCTAATTTTTTTAATGTGTTTACAATAATTAATGTAGTGCTTGCAGCTGTAGTCATATTAGCTGGATCACCTAAAAATGCAATTTTTGCTTTTGTAATTATAATTAATAGTTTTGTAGGTATTTCCCAGGAAATGAAATCTAAAAAAACATTAGAGAAACTTTCTGTTCTAAATATGGCACATGCAATTGTAGTAAGAAATGGAAAGAAACAAAAAATATCTATTGAAGAATTAGTTAAAGATGATATTGTTTATTTAGATGCAGGACAACAAATTTTGGCAGATTGTGAAACTGTACAATCAGATGAGCTTGAAATTGATGAATCAATGTTAACAGGAGAAGCTGATCCTGTTCATAAATTAGGAAAAGATAAGTTATTATCAGGAAGTTTTGTAGTTGCTGGAGAAGGATATGGAAGAGTAACAAGTGTTGGTAAAGAGACATATTCATCAAAATTAGCTGAAGAGGCAAGAAAATTTAAAATAACTAATTCAGAACTTCAAGAAGCAATAAACAAAATAATTAAGGTATTACTATGGCTTATTGTTCCAATAGGAATATGTTTAATGATAACACAATTGGTATTTACTAAATGTAGTTATAATGAAGCAGCCATTGCAGCAGTATCTGGAATAGTTGGAATGATACCTGAAGGACTTGTTCTTCTTACAAGTACTACTTTCATTGTATCAGTAGTAAAGCTTGCAAAATATCATACTTTAGTTCAACAACTTTCAGCAACAGAAGGATTAGCAAGAGTTGATATACTTTGCTTAGATAAAACAGGAACTATAACAGAGGGTAAACTTGAACTTACAGAGGTTGTTCCTTTAAATGGAAATAGTAAGGAGGAAATTGATCATGTGCTTGCAGCATTAGTGCATAATATGCCTAGTAAAAATCCAACTCAACAGGCAATACTAGACAAGTATACAAAATGTCCTACAGTAAATGTTATTGAAAAAGTTCCATTTTCATCAAAAAGAAAATGGGGAGGCTTAAATATTAAAGAATATGGTTCATGGCTTATGGGAGCACCTGAAATTATTCTTGGAACAAAATATGATTTGTACAAAGATATTATTGAAAAGAATGCATCTAAAGGAATGAGAGTGTTACTTTTAGCTAAAAAGAATGAAGGAAGCTTAAAGGATGGTTTAGATAATATAGAAGAAAAAGCAATCATTCTTATTCAAGATATAATAAGAGAAGAGGCTCCATCAGTTTTGGGATATTTTGAAAAGCAAGGTGTGAATGTGAAGGTTATATCAGGAGATAATCCTGTTACAGTATCAGCAGTTGCAAAAAGAGCTGACGTACATGCAGCAGAAAGATATGTAGATGCGAGAACACTTCCTGATAGTGTAGATGAACTTAAAGAGGTAGTAGATAGCTATACTGTGTTTGGAAGAGTTACTCCACATCAAAAGAAGAATATTGTAAAAGCGCTTCAAGCAAACAAGCATACAGTAGCTATGACTGGTGATGGTGTAAATGATGTTTTAGCACTTAAGGAATCAGATTGTGGTATAGCTATGGCTAATGGGTTTGATGCTACAAAAGCCGTTGCACAGCTTGTGCTTATGAATTCAGATTTTAGTTCGCTTCCTAAGGTGGTTGAAGAAGGAAGAAAGCAGATAAATAATTTAGAAAGAGTATCAGAATTGTTTTTATCAAAAACAGTATTTTTTGTGATTATAGCATTTGTCTTTTGTATAATGATGTTGCCATATCCTATTTTGCCAATTCAAAGTTCTTTAGTTGGAGGTTTGGCAATAGGGTTGCCTTCAGTGGTACTTGCAATGCTACCTTATGATGGAAAAGTAAGAAAAGAAGACTTCTTAACAACTATACTTAAAAAGAGTTTACCTAATGGTATAGCTACAGTAATTTTTACTACAATTGCATTTGTTATTGCTTATAATAGTAATAATGGATTGGATTATGCTAGGACAGTAGCACTTTTAGTATATGCAGGAATAAGCTTTGTGATTTTATTAAAGGTTGCATTACCTATAAATAAATTAAAAGCAGTTACAGTGGTGGGAAGTATGACGATATTTGCATTAGCATATTTTATTGCTCTTCCAAGAAAAGTATTTTCATTAAAGTGGCTTGATATACGTACTTTAGCCATTTGTGTCATATTAATAGTTGCCTCAGTTCCTTGTATAATTATATTAAAGAAGATAATAGGAATAGTAATAGATAAAAAAGTTAAACGTAGATTATTAAAGATGCAACAATAATTAAAGTTCTATTAAGTTGACAATACATTAGAAGTATAATAAAATTGAAAATGTAGTGTCAATTTGCCCTCATAGTTTAATGGATAGAATAGTCCCCTCCTAAGGGATAGATGTAGGTTCGATTCCTACTGGGGGTACCAGATGGGTAGAAAGAAAGGCTTAACCGTAAAGGTTAGGCCTTTTCTTTACATGGAATAAGCATTTTAAATGTAAAAATATTATTATCAATATCAATATCATACATACCATTATATTTTTCAATTACAGCGCATATAGATGAGATCCCAATGCCACATTCATCATTTTTCCTTTTTCTACTTATATAATTAAGATTATTATCTGTTTTTTGATTTTTCCATCAAAGCTATTTGATATTATAATAGATAAATTATTGGATATTAACTTTATACATATATTAATAAATTTATTAGCATCTTTGACATAATAGCAAGCTTCAATTGCATTTTCTATGCTATTTCCTGCAATTATACATAAATCATTATCGCAAATAGATAATTTCTCTGGTATGGAAAATTTATATGTTACATTTATATTTTTTGTTTCAGCTAAATTTATATAATGATTACAGATACTATTTAGTGCAATGTTTTTTGTAAGTTCAAGTGGCTTGTCAATAGGCAAAGATGCTAAGTAATTATTTAAATAATTTTTTAAATCATCAAAGCAGTTGTTATCTGCTAATGATTTTATATAAGTAAGGTGATGCCTTAAATCATGCCTGGCTATTCTTGTTTTTTCAATATTATTGGAAAGCAAAGAATATTGTTCCATTTCCATTTCTAAAAGAATTTTCATATGTTTTTCATTTTCTTCTAGTTCAGTTTGTTTAGCTGTAAATTTTATTACATTTATAATTACAAAAGTAGTGGAAAAACAACAAACCATTATTACTAATCTTATAAGAAAAAATACAAATCCATAACTTGAAGTAAATAGATATCTAGTATTTAATACTTCTAGAACACAAAATATTCCAGGTATAATAAAAAGGTTTTTCCATAGATTTTCAACAGTAATGTCCATTATAGGTTGTACAAATTTTTTCATAAATCTATAAAGAAATGGATACAAAAGTGCTATTATGATAATTCTAGATATTACACTTATTATATATGATGGCATAGTAAGAGCTTTAACATTAAAAATACTATCAATTGTAATAGGAACTGAAAATGTAAAAAATATTACCGGTGCCAATAATGATGGAATATAAAGAATTTTAATTAATGAGTCCTTTATAAAGAAACATGAGAGAACAATAAAAAATATAGCAAAGAAAGTATTGTGAAGCATAACATAATTATGACTCGAATCTGTATAATGTATTAAATATACAAATGACATCCCTTGAATTATAGCAAAAATCAATTTTGTTAACATAATTTTTTTGAAAGATATCCTTAGCTTATTTCTAAAGCAATAATATCTTAAAGGAATAAAAGGAAAGGTATTTAAAAACGAATATAAAAATATCCAAATATTATCACTAATATTGTAATTCAAAATAGTCACATCCTTACTTTTAAGTTTGTGACCAGAAAAAGTCTGCAAATTGTTTTTTGATTTTTGTGTTATCTCGGATAGAAACTAGTACTTCATCATTATTATCCATAATAATGGTGTTACCATTAAAACTAGATGCATGATTTAAGTTTATTATATAGCTTTGGTGACAACGCATAAATTCTTTATTTGCACATAATTCATCATAAAATGTGCTTATATTTTTTGAAGTTTTAAGTATTTTATTTTTAGCATGAACTAAACTACAATGATTGCCTGATTCAATATAAATAATATCCTTTAAATAAACTTTAAGTTCTATACGGTTAGAAATAAAGGTAGTAGTTTTTAATATATGTTCTATTCTAGTAAACACTTTAGAAAAAATACTGCTAAATTCATCATAAGAAAATGGTTTGCATAAATAGCCATCAGCATTTATTTTATAACTTTCAAGTGCAAAATCTAAAGATGTTGTTGTAAAAATAATAATTCCTGTATATCCTAGAGAATAAAGCTTTTTAGCAATATCAATTCCTAATATGTCATCTATATATATATCTAGAAATATGATGTTTGGATGGTCTGTATCATTAAAAGCTTTAAAAAGTTCTTCACTAGAAATAAAAGTTTTAATATTAAATTCACAAGATTTTGATAATGCAAATTTATTAATATACCCTGTTAATAAATTTATGTCCCCTAAATTATCATCACAAATATAAATTTTCATTTTTTCACCCTTATAATAAATATTGCTATAAATAAATTTTAAATACTAAGTAAATACAATAAATTATACCATATATTTATATAAAATGCTAATTTTACTCAAAAAGGACAGACAAAAAGGATAATTATGTAAAAATGAGAAACGTTTTTGAATAAAAGTTGATAAAGGGGAAGAGTATATTGAAAAAATAATAATGTAATAATATAATTCATTTGTAAGGATAACAATTGTTAGGATTAGTAAAAGTTTTAATTGTATAAAAAGGGGGAATTTAAAAAATGAAAAAAATGAAATTAATAGCTATGGGATTAATAACAGCAATGTGTTTATCTTCAATGGTTGCATGTGGAGATAGCAGTGATAGTTCAACTACAAGTACAAGCAATAGTTCAAGTGAAACAAGCAGCAATAGCTCAAGTAGCAACAGTTCAAGCAGTAAGTCAGATGAAAAGGTAATTTATTCTCAAGATGTAAAGGTAATTAATAATACAGGTGTAGAAATTGCAGAAATGTATATATCAGCATCTCAAAAAAATGATTGGGAAGAGGATGTATTAGGACAAGATACTTTTGCTTCAGGTACAGAACTAAATATAAAATTTAAAGAAGAAGAAGAAGCACAATACTGGGATTTAATGGTTAAAGATTCAAAAGGAAATTCAATTACATGGACAAATATTGATTTGTTTACTATATCTGAAATAACATTAAATTTTGATTCTGCAACAGGAGAAGCTACAGCTTCATATAAATAATATATAAAATTAAATATACATGTATGTTTGCTCAAAAGCTATTTATACTTTCATTAGTGTAAATAGCTTTTTTTGTTCAAAAAAATTAAAATTTTGTTAATATTTAATAGTATGGTGTTAAAGACAAGATTGTATGATATAATAATTACTAAACTAAAATATTAAATCATATAAGGAGTGATTTTATTTGGACTCGAGTCTCACCGCACAGGTTATTCTCTTAATTGTATTAATTTCTTTATCAGCATTTTTTTCTATGTCAGAAACAGCTTTAATGTCACTAAGTAAAGTTAGACTTAGGAATATGGTTGAGGAGAAAGTAAAAGGCGCAGATTTAGTAGAAAAATTACTAGAAGAACCTAATAAGCTATTAGGCGCTATATTAATTGGTAATAATATTGTAAATATTGGAGCTTCATCAATAGCAACATCGGTAGCACTTCAGATATTTGGAAATAGTGGTGCAGCAGTAGCAACAGGTATAATGACAGTTTTAATACTTATTTTTGGCGAAATAACTCCAAAATCATTAGCACAACAAAATGCAGAAAAAATATCAATAAGAATAGCAAAAATTATAAAATTTATAGTAACAGTCTTTAAGCCATTTGTAACAGTATTTACGGGTATATCATCATTATTTATTAGAATATGTGGTGGTGATCCAAATGAAACAGAACCTTTTATAACAGAAGAAGAACTTCGAACTATGGTTGGTGTAAGTGAAGAAGAGGGCGTTTTAGAAGATGGCGAAAAGGAAATGATATTTAATGTTTTTGACTTTTCAGATATTCAAGTAAAAGATGTAATGGTTCAAAGAGTTGATATGGTTGCACTAGATGCTACTTCTGATTATAGCAAAGTTAAAGAACTTATTAAGGAAGAACAATTTTCTAGAGTACCAGTGTTTAATGAAACCATAGATAATATAGTTGGAATATTAAATGTAAAAGATTTAATAATAAAAGATAATGATACAGAAAATTTCAATATATTAGATTATATAAGGGAACCTTTTTATACATTTGAATTTAAAAAGATAAAAGAAGTATTTAATGAAATGAAAAAAACAAGAAATCATTTTGCAGTAGTATTAGATGAATATGGTGGTACTGTAGGAATTGTAACAATCGAAGATTTAATTGAAGAGATTGTTGGTGAAATTGAAGACGAGTATGATGAAGAAAGGGAAGACAATATAAAAGTAGTTAAGGAAAATGAATACATAGTAGAAGGAAGTACTAAACTTCATGATATCTCAGATTTAATTGGAGTAAATATGGAATCAGAAGATTTTGATTCTGTAGGAGGACTTGTTTTAGAAAAACTTGGAAGGTTGCCTAAGAAGAATGAAAAAGTGCAAATTGGCAACATAAAATTTGTAGTTGAAGATCTAGAGAAAAATAGAATTAAGAAAATTAGAATTTATACTTAGGTTACTAAAATTTTAGTAACCTTTTTTATTAATTAATTTTAGGTAAGGAGTATATTATGAATTATATGGATGAAGCAATAAAAGAAGCTAAAAAGGCCATGAATGAAGGAGAAGTGCCAATAGGATGTGTAATTGTAAAGGATGGAATAATTATAGGAAAGGGACACAATACAAAAGAAAAAGAAAAATGTTCCATTAATCATGCAGAAATACTTGCAATAAAAGAAGCTAGCAAAAAGATTGATAATTGGAGGCTTGGAGGCACTGAAATGTATGTAACAATGGAACCTTGTCCTATGTGTGCAAGTGCAATAGTGCAAAGTAGAATAAGCAAGATTTATATAGGAACATTTAATAAGGATATGGGAGCTTGTGGTACAGTTATAGATATTGTTAATAATAAGAGTCTCAATTCCTCGCTTGATGTACAATGGGTGTATGACAAAAGATGTAGCAACATATTAAGTGATTTTTTTGAACATAGAAGAAAGTGAAAAATCTGTCTTGCATACTGTAAATGCTTATGTTATATTATTTATCATGGAGAGATGTCCGAGTGGTTGAAGGAGCGCGCCTGGAAAGCGCGTATAGGCTTTTTTGGTTTATCAGGGGTTCAAATCCCCTTCTCTCCGCCAAATATATTATATTATTTTGTGATTTTTTGCTATTTAAATTTAAGTAATTATTGTTGTAATACTTTTATGTTTTTGTTATAATTAGTTTTGCAAATGATTAAAATATTATATAGCATTTTGTATTGATGTGGAGAGGTTTTTAGTAATAATATTTGAAATATCTCTTATTAATGGGTGCAAATCCCGTACTCTCTACCAATGCCGTGCTAGATGGGGAGTTAGCGGTGCCTTGTAACTTGCAATCCGCTATAGCAAGATTGAATTCCCTATGGAAGGTTTCTTATTTGTATGGCCTGCCCTATATAAGTGGTGTTGAGAGTTAGGTCCCACGCAATAAAAGCCCATGAACCTCGTCAGGTCTGGAAGGAAGCAGCGATAAGTGGATACTTTTATGTGACGTGGATCAATCTGGCTTGAGCTAACTGTATAGGTAACGCATATAGATGGATATCAACCTGGGGTGCACGGTTTTTTATGAATTTTAACAGCATGAAGCTTTTTAGTTTCATGCTTTTTTTAAATAAATTAATAGCACTAATTTATTGTGTTATAATAAATTAATAGAATGATTATTTAACTATATGTATACAAATGAGGTGAAAATCTTGGCTTATACAGCATTATACAGGGAATGGCGACCTAAAACATTTAAAGATTTAGTTGGGCAAGAGCATATAACCACTACATTGAAAAATCAAATAGAAAATGATAGAATAGCACATGCATACCTTTTTTGTGGCACAAGGGGGACAGGTAAAACTTCAACAGCCCAAATAATGGCAAAGGCATTAAACTGTTTAAATAGTAAAAATGGTGAGCCTTGCAATGAGTGTGAAATGTGTAAAAAAATTAATAGCGGATTAGCTATAGATGTTACAGAATTAGATGCAGCATCTAACAATGGTATAGACAAAATAAGAGAACTAATAGATGATACAAAATATCCACCTCAAGAGTCAAAATATAAAGCATATATATTAGATGAGGTTCATATGTTATCTATAGGAGCTGTAAATGCCTTTTTAAAGACATTGGAAGAACCACCAGCTAATGTTATTTTTATTTTAGCTACTACTGATCCTCAAAAACTTCCAATAACTATTTTGTCAAGATGCCAAAGATTTGATTTTAGAAGAATAAATAATAAAGTCATAATGAATAGACTTAGACAAATAGTAGAGGCAAAAGGTATACTTGCAGATGACAAAAGTTTAGATTTAATATCACGAACTTCTGATGGTGCAATGAGAGATGCACTTAGTATATTAGATCAGGCTATTGCAATGGATGATGGGAAGATAGAATATAAAGATATTGTATCAATGTTAGGACTTGTGGCTAATGAAAATTTATTTAAACTTACATCATCTATAATAGAACGTGATGTAGAAGAGGGGATGAATGTTATTGAAGACGTTGTGGTTTCTGGTAAAGATGTATATTTGTTTATAAAGGATTTAATACATCATTTTAGAAATTTATTAATGAGTAAGGTAACTAACAATCCAGAAGAAGTTTTAGATATGTCTATAGAAAATATACAACTCGTAAAAGAACAGGCATCAAGAATAAGAACAGAAGAAATTATGAGGGATGTAAGAATACTTCAAGAAGCAGAAAATAATGCAAAAATGAGCAGAGAATCAAGGCTTTATTTAGAACTTGCAGTTATTAAAATGTGTAAAATTGAATATGATACATCAAATGAAGTTATTCTTTCAAGAATAAATAAATTAGAAGAAGGCATTAAGGCTGGTAAAATTAGTGTATCAGTAAATACTAATATAAAAAATGTAAATGTTAATAATGAAAATATTAATAATAAAAAGAATGATAGTGCTAAAACTATAAATAAAATAGAATCTATGGGGCCGGTAAATAAGGACTCTAAAATAACAGTAGAAGAGGTTAAAAAGAAATGGAAGGATATACTTGAAATATGCAAATCAAGAAGACAAATGATAGTATATGCTTCGCTTCTTACAGGAAAACCAGTAAGTTCTTCTGAGGGTATTATAACAATCCAATTTGAGAGTCAATATGCACAAAGCAAAACAAGACTTGAAATACCTAAAAATTATCAGGTTGTAAATGAAGTTATTTCAGAAGGCATGGGCGAAAGTTTAAAAGCTAAATTTACTGTCTCAGAGGATGAAACAAAAGGTCAAAGTACTGAAGATAAATTAAGAAATACATTTGGTTCAGCTCTTCAAGAGTTAGATGAATAATAAATATATAGAATTGTAAAAGAAAATGCTATATAATAGAAAATAGATTATAAGATAAGGAGGCTATATTATGGCAAAAGGTGGATTTCCAGGAGGCTTCGGCGGTGGAAATATGAATAATTTAATGAAGCAAGCACAAGCTATGCAAAAGAAGATGCAAGATATGCAAAAAGAAGTAGAAGAATCTGAATTTGAAGCATCTGCAGGTGGTGGTGCTGTTACTGTTAAAGTTAGTGGAAAAAAAGAAATTTTAGGTATTAGTATAAAACCAGAAGTTGTAGATCCAGACGATGTTGAAATGTTAGAAGACTTAGTATTAAGTGCAGTAAATGAAGCTATGAAGAAAGCTGATGAAGAAACTGCAAATAAAATGGGTAAAATAACAGGCGGTCTTAATATCCCAGGATTATTTTAATTTCTAGAATTTAAATAAATAATTAAGAAATGCAGAATGAGTATTTAATCATCCATTCTGTATTTTTATTTATCAAATAAAAGCTATATTTGAAAGGAATGATAAGCATGGATTTTTATCCTATAGCTATAGAAAAATTAATAGAAGAGTTTGCAAAATTGCCAAGTATAGGACAAAAAACAGCTCAAAGGCTTACACTTCATGTTTTGAATTTGCCAGAAGAAGAGGTTAAGGAATTTGCAAATGCCTTAGTACAGGCAAGAGGAACAATTAAATATTGTTCAGTATGTGGTAATTTTACAGATTCAGATCCATGTGCTATTTGTGGCAATCCAAATAGAGATAAAAGTATCATTTGTGTTGTGGAACAACCAAAAGATATTATGACAATGGAAAGAGTAAAGGAATTTAATGGAGTATATCATGTGCTTCATGGAAATTTGTCGCCAATGCAAGGTAGAGGACCACAAGATATAAGAATAAGAGAACTTGTTGCTAGGATGAATTCAGAAGTAAAAGAAGTTATTATTGCAACAAATCCTAATATAGATGGTGAAGCTACGGCCATGTATATAGCAAAAATTTTAAAGCCATTAGATGTTAAGGTAACTAGAATTGCTGCAGGTATTCCTGTTGGCGGTGATTTAGAATATGCAGATGAAGTTACTTTATCTAAGGCCTTAGAAGGAAGAACTATAATAGAATAATTGATTTGTGTATAATTTTGTAATATCTGTCAAGAATATAAATAAGAAACGGAGGTATATTTTTGAACAGAGTGAATATTATTAATTATATATTTAAAATATCAAGTAAAAATGGGGATAATGATGTCCTTATTAAAGCTATAGAGCAAGCAAAACTTGAACTAGAAGCTGCTAGGAGTAGTTTTAATAATGCAGAGGATTTTAATCTTATTGATGCTGCAATATTTTCAGAAGAGGCTGCAAAGAAAAGATATGATTACTATTTGAGCATAGCTAAAAGTAGAGGGTTAAGGGTAAGTAATTATTATGTGTTAGAGCATTGTACAGAACTATATAAATAGTGCTTTATATATAATTTGTGGGAGGCTTTATGAATTTAGAATACTTAATATCAGGAGTGTTTGGGATTGTTATTTTATACTTTATTGTGAAAATAATAAAGTTACCATTAAAGTTAATTATTAAACTTTTAATAAATGGATTAACAGGCCTTATAATGCTATCTATTGTTAATTTTATAGGAGATAGTTTTGGGATAACAGTTAATATTAATGCGTTTACATCTTTAATTGCAGGGTTTTTAGGTATTCCTGGCGTTATAGCACTTGTTATATTCAATTTACTATAATTAAGTAATGGCTATTTTATTGATAGCCTTATTTTTTTACATAAAATCTTGTGTGTTATAATATTATATATTTAAATTTATGGAGATGATAAAATGCCAGCAGGTAATGGTTTGAATTGTGAAGTTTGTCCAGAAAAGAAGAGCAATAAATGTAGCGGAGATGACAGAGGTTGCCTTTGCTATAGATGTCCTAGGCAATTAGCCCAATGTATGTGTGTAAAATATTGTAGGGAAACAGAATCCGTTTTATATTTTGATGAAGAATAGTTTTAAAAGGCATAAGAATATGATAAAATAATAAATGTGTAATATATTCATGATGTAGAAAAATTGACCAATAGTTATAATAAAAATCTAGGAGGTAATAAGAATGGCCGTAGTAAGAGCCTTTAAGGGCATTAGACCAATTCCAGAACTAGCATCAAAGATAGCAGCACTTCCATATGATGTTATGAATAGTGAAGAAGCTAGGGAAATGGTTAAGGGTGACAAATATTCTTTTTTACATGTAGATAAAGCTGAAGTAGATTTAGATCCTTCAATAGATGTACATGATAAAAGAGTTTATGAAAAAGCTAGAGAAAATCTTGATAAAAAAATTCAAGATGGAGAGTATATTCAAGATGAAAAGCCATGTCTATATATTTATAGACAAATAATGAATGGTAGACCTCAAACAGGACTAGTTTTTTGTGCTTCAATAGATGATTACATAAATAATGTTATTAAGAAGCATGAATTTACAAGAGAAGATAAGGAACAAGATAGAATTAACCATGTTGATTATTGTAATGCAAATACTGGTCCAATATTCTTAACATATAGAGAAAACAAAGAAATTTCATCAATAATAAATGCATGGGTTCAAAAGAAACCTGAATATGATTTTGTATCTGAAGATGGAATAAGCCATATTGTATGGGTAATTGATGATGCAGATACTGTAAATAGAATAACAACTTTATTTAAAGGTGTAGAAAATCTATATATTGCAGATGGACATCATAGATCAGCATCAGCAGTTAAAGTTGGACTAAAAAGAAGAAAAGAAAATCCAAATTATACTGGTGATGAAGAATTTAATTATTTCTTATCAGTTGCATTCCCAGATAATGATTTAATGGTTATGGATTATAACAGAGTAGTTAAAGATTTAAATGGATTAACTGTAGATGAACTAATTGAAAAGTTAAAAGAGAAATTTGTTGTAACAGAACAAAATGAAGCTGTAAAGCCTTCTAAAAAACATACATATGGTATGTATGTAGATAACAAATGGTACAAGCTTGAAGCAAAAGATGGAATATTTAATGTAAATGATCCTATAGATAGTTTAGATGTTGCAATTCTTCAAAACAATGTGCTAACTCCTATTTTAGGAATTGAAGATGTTAGAACTTCTGATAGAATAGATTTTATTGGAGGTATAAGAGGCATTAAGGAACTTGAAAGAAGAGTTCATACTGATATGAAAATAGCATTTTCAATGTTTCCAACTGAAGTTAGTGATATTATGAAGGTCGCAGATATTGGAGAAGTTATGCCACCTAAATCAACTTGGTTCGAACCAAAATTAAGAAGTGGATTATTTATTCATAAATTAAATTAATAAAATAGCATTATTATTTGAGTAAACAAATAATAATGCTATTTTTTAATTATATATATTTATTAATGCTATTTCACTATGACCAGTTGTCCTTATTGGTGGGCCCCATGTTCCATAACCAGAACTTACTATAACATTTGTATCATTAATTTTTTTGTAGCCATAGCCAATGGGAGATATCTTATTGACAACAAAGTTAAATGGAAAAAGCTGACCATTGTGAGTATGACCTGATACTTGAATATCAATACCATTTTCTATAGAATCCTGCATATTATTAGGAGAATGATCAATTACAAGAGTTGGTTTTGATTTATCAATATCGCTTATTATACTATTTAGTGAATTTCTTTCTGATACATATGAATTAGAAGAGATTGTACTTATACTTGGATCAACTCTGCCTATTATATATAAATCATCATTTATTAATGAATAATCATCATTTAAAACTGTTATATTATTTTCTCTTAGTATATTAGAAAGCCTTTCTATTTGTTGTGTATAACAATCGTGATTCCCAAGAGCAAAAAAAGTACCATATTTACTTTTTAGATTTGATAAAACAGATAAGTCAGTTTCATGTAAAGCAATATCTAAATCACTGTCTATCAAGTCGCCAGCAATTACAATTATGTCAGGGTTCAAATCATTTATTTCTGTAATTATTTTATTTAAATGTGATTGTCCAAAAGTATATCCAATGTGAATATCAGAAATTAATGCAACTTTCATTGAAGAAGTATTTTCTAATTTTGTTTCCATTTGTACATCATAATTTTTAATTTTTGTTGTATTTTCAAAATAAAAACCACAAATAACTAAAATTATAGAGAGTACTATTGAAATAGAATAATAATCTAATTTCCCATTTTTAAATATAAGAGTAAGAAAAAATGAAATAGTAAATAACAATATCATATATACAAATAATCCTAAATAAATACATCCTATATTGTATATTATTTTTGTTGCTGAAAATGGCAAGATTTTTGGAAATATTTCAGCTATAACAAAGGAAAAAGCTATAATTAAGAATATTATCCAAAAAATAATTTTGCAATTAGTTTTTTCTATCAACAAGGATTTTTGAATTCTAATGCCTACCATTATATTTAATATTAGGTATACAATAAGTACAGGAAATATTCTGAGCATTTTAATTCCTCCATAAAATAATGCTTATTATAGTTGTGTAAGCATTTCTTTTAATATGGCAGTAGAATGTTTAACTGCAATAGGAGTAAATTTAGCATAATCCATATGTGCACCATTATTTGCGTTATCAGATATAGATCTTATAACAACAAAAGGAATATTGTTTAAATAGCAAGTGTGGGCTATACTAGCTCCTTCCATTTCACAAGCCATTGCATTAAATTCTTTTTCAAGCCATTTTATTTTTTCAACATCAGCTACAAATACATCTCCAGATACAATTCTGCCACTAAAAGTATTTATATCGTTTATGTTTTTGCAAGCTTCTTTTGCTTTTTCAATTAAATATGGATCGCATTTAAAATCAAAAGTATCAAGTCTTGGGATTTGCCCATGTGGATCTCCAAAAGCAGTGGTATCTATATCGTGTTCTACTAAATTTTCTGCAACAACAACATCACCAGGATAAATATCCTTAGAAATTCCTCCCGCAACACCTACATTAATAACTTTATCAACTTTGTATTCTGAAACAAGTATTTGAGTGCATATAGCTGCATTTACTTTACCAATACCACATACTACTGCAACTACATCGTTGTTCCATAATTTTCCCTTGTTGAAAGTCATGTTTGCAATTGTTTTTTTGTCTTGAAGTTTCATATCGCTAAGTAAGATTTCTAATTCTTCATCCATAGCGCCAATTATACCTAAAATCATAAAAAATCTCCTTTTATTACTATATATTTTATATGTACAGTTTAGCAGAAAAACATATTAATTTCTACAAAGTAATAATCAAATAGACTCTTGTACTTGTATAAATGAAAAATATAAAATAAAATATAATAAAATATAGGTATTTGTAAGGAGAAAATTAATATGGATGAAAAGCCTTTTTCAAGAACTGAATTATTAATTGGTAAAAGTGGACTTGATAAATTAAAAAATAGTAAGGTTATGGTTTTTGGTGTCGGCGGAGTAGGAAGTTATACTGTTGAATGTCTTGCTAGAGTTGGAGTGGGAAATATTACTATTATTGATAATGATACTATTGCAGTATCTAATTTAAATAGACAAGTGCATGCTACATTGGAGACAATAGGGAGAATTAAGGTTGAAGTAGAAAAAGAAAGAATACTATCAATTAATAAAGAATGTAATGTAGTTTGTCATAAGGTTTTTGTGTTAGAAAATAATTTAGATGAGATTATTGATGATGATGTAGATTATATAGTAGATGCTATAGATACTGTTTCTACTAAAATTGCCCTTGCAAAATATTGTGAAGATAAGAGTATAAAATTAATAAGTAGTATGGGTACAGGAAACAAGCTTGACCCAACAAAATTTGTAATTTCAGACATATATAAAACTAAAGTTTGCCCTCTTGCTAAAGTTATGAGGCATGAATTAAGAAAAAGAGGTGTTAAAAAATTAAAAGTTCTTTATTCGGAAGAGGTCCCTGTAAAATTGGAAAACACCAATAAAAAAGAACTTGATGGAAAAAGAAAAAAGCAAACTCCAGGAAGTATTTCTTTTGTGCCACCTGTAGCAGGAATGATTATTGGAGGAGAAGTAATAAAAGATATTCTTGCTAGTTAAAATTAGTCATAATAATTATTAAATTACAATATAATATTGTTAGCATATTATTTTGTGAAAATGAAAGTTAAAGCAGGAGATGGTAAAATGGAGCAAGGGGTAACAATATTTAAAACTTCAGGAAATGATAACGAATATATTATAAGAGATAAAAGTGGAATTAATATTGGAAGATTTGAAATAATAGATTTAGATGAAATAAATAAAAGATGTAATATAAATTTTAAATTTTATCGAAAAAAAGATAATGATTTATTAAATGAAACTTTAAGATTAATACTAAGAGTACTTTATAAAAATCCTAAAATAAATAAAGTTAATATTTTTATGCCTGATGATATTAATTTATCAGTATTCTTAGATATTGGTTTTTCTTTAGAAGGTATTTTTATTGATAACTTATATATTCAAGGCGAGCTTGCAAACGAAATATCAATGGGGATAACAAGAAAAGAGTACAATTCAGGAAGTTGTTTAAACCTACTTAAGCTTGAAGGAAAGAAAATAACTTTAAAAATTCTTATGCCAAATGATGATGATGATATGCTTGATTTTTATATTAGAAACAAAAAGCATTTAGAAAATTTTGAACCTAATAGGGATAATATATTTTATACTAAACAAGTTCAACATAATATATTAACTGAAAGTTATAGACAATATCTGAATGGATCTGCACTTGATTTCGGAATTTATAAAAATGAAACATTAATTGGGAAAATACGATTATCAAACATAGTGTATGGAATTTTTAAAAGCGGAATAATAGGATATTCTATTGATAAAGATGAACAAGGAAAGGGATACATGAAGGATGCTGTATCTACACTTACAAAGTATGCTTTTGAAGAATTAGATTTGCATAGGGTAGAAGCATCTACTTTGACAGATAATGAAAAATCTAAGAGAGTTCTTTTAGGGTGTGGTTTTAAGATGTTAGGTGTTAATGAAGATTATCTTTATATAAATGGCAAATGGCAAGATCATATAACATTTTATAAGATAAAATAAAATACACTTTGACTTTTTTAAAATATATATGATAATATATAATTAATATCGAGTTGCAAATGCGTAAGTTCAGATAATTTGGATTTACGCATTTTTTTTGTGCCCTATTAAAGGTTGTGGTAGCTTCCCTAAAAGACTCCGTGAATTTATTAAAATGTTTTAGGAGGTAGTAAATATGGAAAAAGAAAAAGGTATTAACAAGATGGGGGTGATGTCGATAAAGAAATTGTTAATAACTATGGGAATTCCTATGATGGTTTCTATGGCTTTGCAAGCTGTATATAATATAGTAGATGCTATTTTTGTATCACAGATGAAGGATACGCCAGCAATTAAAAATATGGGAGATTATGCATCAAATGCATTAACATTAGCTTTTCCTATTCAAATGTTAATGGTAGCAGTAGGTGTTGGGACAGGAGTTGGAATAAATGCTTTATTATCTAGATACATAGGTGCAGGGCAAAAAGATAAGGCTGGGAAAATTGCTGGAAATTCTATTTTTCTTGGCATATGTACATATATCATATTTTTAGTGTTTTCAATTTTGGGGATTAATGTATATGTAAGTTCTCAAACTTCTGATCCTATTATTATTGAAATGACAATATCATATTTGAAAATATGTACAACACTATCATTTGGTATTACTATGTATCTTGTTTTTGAAAAATTATTGCAAGCAACTGGTAGAACTATTCAAACTACTATAGCTCAAATTACAGGTGCCTGTGTTAACATTATACTTGATCCTATAATGATATTTGGATATTTTGGAATGTCATCTATGGGGATAGAAGGAGCTGCTTATGCAACAGTAATAGGACAGTGTGTTACGTGTTTAATAGATATGGTATTTCATTTTAAATATAATAATAGAGAGTTTGAAACTAAAATTTCATATATAAAACCAGATGTTAAAATTATAAAAGAAATATATAAAATAGGTATTCCAGCAATTATTATGCAAGCGCTTATGTCTTTTACAACTTATGGTGTAAATGTTATTTTTGGACAAGTGTCAACTTCGTCTGTAACAGCTTATGGGATATACTACAAGATACAGCAGTTTGTATTTTTTGCGGCATTTGGAATGAATAATGCAATGATACCTGTTATTGCATTTAACTATGGAATGAAAAATAAAAAACGTATAAAGCAAGGAATAAAATATGGAATATTATATACAGTAGCAATAATGGGTGTGGGACTTATTATACTTCAAATTTTTGCGGTTCCGATAATTGGTATATTTGCTCTTTCAGATGAAACAAGAAAACTTTGTGTATTAGCAATAAGAATTATAACATTAGGATATTTATTTGTTGGAGCTAATATTGCATATCAAGGTATATATCAAGCATTAGGACATGGAATAAGTTCCTTGGTATTATCATTACTTAGGCTAGTTGTTATATCACTTCCACTTGCATGGGTGTTTACAAAAATTCCTTATGTTGAAAGTATGATTTGGATGGCATTTCCTATTGGGGAAGTAATATCATTTGTGGTGGGGATTTTTATTATGAAAAGCATATCTAAGAAAGATATTGATACTATAAATGAACAGATATATGAAGAAGGGGTTTCTTTAATTGAAGAAGCTAATTAAAAAAAGGCTATTGCAAAATACCACATGCAATAGCCTTTTTTTATACTGAATATTCAATAATTGCAGTTTCGCCTGAAGTGGCATCAATATTTTCTATAGGAGTAATTGATGACATAGAATCTGGATTTGTTATTAATACAGGTGTTACTAAAGAGCAACCTTTGCTTTTTATGAATTCTCTGTCAATCTTTATTATAGGTGTACCAACCTTTACTTTTGTTCCTGCTTCAACTAATTGAGTAAATCCTTCTCCGTTTAATGAAACAGTTTCTAAACCTATATGAACTAATAGTTCAGCACCATCATCTAATTTTAGTGCAAAAGCATGTTTTGTATTAAATACAAGTTCAAGTGTACCATCAGCTGGTGATACAATTGTATCAGATGTTGAATCTATTGCTACACCATCACCAGCCATTTTTTGAGCGAAAACTGGATCTTCAACTTGAGATAATGGAATTACCTTTCCGTCTACAGGAGCATATAGTTTTGATGAGTTTTGTTTTTTTGATTTATTTTTTAAAAAACCAAACATAATAATTTCACCCTTTCTTTTTGATTTATGTTAAAGCATACCATTTACTTTTGCGTATTAAATATAAATACATTCAAATTATATATAAGGCATTTATATACTGTCAATAGTATATACAAATATATTATTGACATATATATTAAGAAATATTCTTTATATATAAAAGGTATAAATAAAAAAATAAAAATAGTGTTGACATAAGTATTTAAGGGTGATATTATAAAATACGTCGCTAAGGCACACAAGTTTAATTTGATAATAAACTTAAAAAGTCAGCAAAATTTGAGTTAAAAAATTCAAAAAAATGTTGACAAGTGCTGAAACAAGTGATAAGATAAGGAAGTCGCTTGAGGGTGACACAAAAACCACTAAAAGTGGTAATGGTCTTTGAAAATTGAACAGAATAATAAGTTAAG
>JAAYQS010000001.1 GCA_012519155.1 Clostridiales bacterium | reverse complement strand
AATATTTCTTAAAAATTCCCGTCACTTAACATTACAACCTGGGATTTGAAATTTTGAATAAAATTATTATTGCATATTACTGAGATGTTTGCTAGTATAATCCCATCTTTGACACTTGATAGATACGAAAACTCTGAGAAGCATTGTGAATACTGCGACTCAGAGTTTATTTAACTTTCAAGAAGTGCGTAATGTTTTCTTTTTTTTAGTATCTTTAAAAAAACTTTTAATTTTTTTTGTAGTTATGATTTGAGAATCAGTTCTAAACCCAAATACTTCATGCAAATTGTCTGTAAAATCAGTCCTTGTGTAAGTTGGGACATATCCCTCTTTAGGAATATGTTGGAAGTTCATATCTCTTAAGCTAGTGATAATTTCAGTGGTAGTAAATTTTTCATCTAAATATTTTTCAAGATATCTATATAATACCGAAAAACTGCGTCTGAAATATTTATACAAACTTTTAGTGAATTAATCCAAGGATCGATAATAAATCAAGAAAAATTTGCAAATTTTAAGTTGAATTATACGATTATGCCCATCAATTTAAAGTTAAACTTTCACTTTTGTTTTTGCAGGACAAAAATAAAGACAACAAATGGACTATCTATAGATAGTCAATTATAAATATAATTTTATCCACAATTTTTTAATTCATCAGTTGTTATTACTGATATAATGCTTTATATGGATACCCCTCTGATAACTTCAATATTGTTTGTCGTGCAGTTCTAACGATTTTACCTGCTAAAAACACATACTTTAACCTGAATGTAATTATCCATTGCCGGTACTCATTAATCGGCAATTTATCTATTTTAAAAAGCAAGAATATGTTGTAAACCAGCATCATTATTTGAAAGAAAGCCTCATTTGCCCAAAAGGACTTCATTTTTAAGGAGCCAATATTCATGTCATATTTTGTTTCCTTAATATAGTTTTCACAGTTACCACGCTTTTCATAGAATTTTATTGTATCAGCCAGTCCCCATGTAGTATTCGTAACATACATAGCATGAGTATAATCCCCACTTTCTAGAATGCTAAGTTGTTCCCTTTCTTCCTCAGGTTTTAGTTCCCTAACGACAACAAAATTCCTTGTTTTACTCCATTTATCAGGCTTCATATCAACTAACATAGCCTGTTTTTGATATTCATGGTCTTCCCATATATTTTCTGATATATTATATGCCTTATCAATAAGGTTTGAATAGTTCTTTGCTTTTATAAGATACTGATATCCAGCATCTTCAATAACTTCTATAATTTCTTCACTAAAGTATCCACTGTCCATTCTAAAAATAATATTTTCTACTTCTTCTTTTAGGTTTGCGATAATCTCCTTTATCATCTCTGCAGCACCATTGGAGGTGTATGCATTTCCTGAACGCATGAATCCTGTTATATAGGCTTTTAACTCATCACAGAAGGCCATTATAATATTATAGCAGTTGTTACCTTTATTCCCTGGATTATAGCCTTTGATGGCACCTTCTTGATTTCCTTCCACATTAACAACTCTGCTGTCTATATCAATTACAATGCTCTTAAGATCTTTCTTTTTTAAAAGTTTCTTGAAAGCTATAAAATTAACGTCTCTGAGCATTTGTGTTGTTCCAAAGCTAAAGTTAGAGAGAAAACGAGAAATATTCTCAGGATTTCTCACATCTATTCCACATTCTTTAATCAATGGATCATCTTTTAAAAGCGTAAATCGACTCAATTTATCAACACCTATAAAGCCACCACATATTATAGTTTTAATATGGTTCATTTTGATTTCTTCTGTACTTTTATTTTCAAAGAACAAATTTTCATTTATATCTTGAAATATTTCCTGTTCCTCTGTATAATTAAGTAACGGCAAAATTCCTGCGTTTGATGTAAGGTTTTTAGCTGTGAATTCAATTTTATTAATCATGTCATTAAGTGCTCCTTTTCTTTGGTTTTTAGTTGCTTATTACTCTAATTATACCATTTTGGGAGCACTTTTTGTATAATTTCCTTCACCTTTTAAGTGAAAAGCTGAAATCTTTCTAAGCCTTACACATCAATAGGTACGCCTGTTTTGTTATCTTCCTACGCAGTTTCTCGGTATTATAAAACTTGCCTAATAGGCAAGTTTTGTAATAAAACAACTGAGGTGAGAATATGCTTAAATATATAATCAGAAAGCTTTTATTAATGATTCCAGTTTTAATTGGACTTACTATTTTTATATT
>JAAYQS010000152.1 GCA_012519155.1 Clostridiales bacterium | reverse complement strand
CTTCCTTAATTTCTTCCCTAGTTAAGTATTGCTTGTCCCATAACATTTCTAGCTTATTCTGAAAGCTTAGCTTTAGCTTTTGGTCTAATTGATGCCCTTGCTTTCCATGTACTCCTTTAGTGCCTCTGTGATGTTCCTGACATAAGTAAATTTGATTTAATTTACAATGTTCTAATGGCTTACATTGACTTCTAAACACTATATGATGTAATTCTGTTGCTCTTTGGCCGCATATACACCATCTAATATCATTCATTCAGCAACCACCTCTTGCACTGCTTTTTTGTGTTAAACTCTTCCACCCAGCAGTACCCCCTGCTATTATCTATTCCAACATAAATATTTCCTTCTTTGCATATAAATCTACCTATTGTCCTATATTCACCTTCTATGTCAGAACTATTTATTAAATCATGTGCCATTTGAGGAGTTATTTTTTCTATTTTCATTATTCTTTTAATTACTCTCCTTCTATTTTTCCTATATTTTCTGCAAAGCCTTGTATAGCTTGTTTAAAACTACTCGGCATTAGTTTATCTTGGTGTTCTCTTTCTCTTATTACTTCAATTTGTTTAAAAAACTGGCCTTTGGTTACAGTATTAACTATTTGCAAATCTGTTTGTGCTAATGCTTTTACTTGTGCAACATTTACAAAAAACTTTTTTACCAAATCAGAATGTTCGTTAAATTCTTCCTCTGTCATATAAGAACCTTTACAAATCATTTTGAAAGCTTCATTCCACAATTCGGTGGAATTATCTTGCTTTTTATCTGTAATTCCTAGTGCTGCTTCTCTTATATTATGTATAGTTGGTGGAAACGAACTTGACATTATAGATTTTTGAACCGCTGCAAGTGCAAGTTTATAATCTAAATCTCCTATACAACTGTACCAGGTCTGATAAACTATCTTAGCTTTAGCTTCATCTTCTAGTTGTCTTGCTATACTTTGATAATTACTAGAAAGGATTGTTAATATCTGAACCAACTCTGTTTTCTTCATTTTGTGCCTCCTTATATAAATTTTGTAAGTTTTGAGTAGTTCCTGATATATTTTTGCTATTTCTACTACTTTTTCTCTCGACTGCATCCACTACCCACTTCTTAATACATAAATAATGATTCTTAGCCTTATAACCTTTCATCTCTATATATTCATCAAGATATGTTATTGTATCTGTAGCTAAGCTTATACCTAACTCATTTATGAGTTTGGTGTGTTCTGTATCTGTAAGAAGTACATGTTTATATTCTCCATATTTATGTTTACTCTCTTTTGCTATATATTCTTTACTTTCTTTAACTTCTTTAATTTCTTCTCTTTCTTTAATTTCTTCTTTTGTGTGTGGTCTGATGTTGGTTTGATGTTTGTTTGATGTTTGTTCGTTGTTTGTTTGATGTTTGTTCGTTGTGCATACCGTTGTTGTATCATCTTGATAAAAGCTATAATTTTCAATGGTTAGCATTGTTCCTTTCGTTGTGCCTATTTTGGTAATCATTTTTTCATTTTCTAATAATTTTATGAAGTTTCTTGTCTTGTATCTTCCCCAACCCCATCTAGCTGCTAATTTCAGCTCTGATGTATAATAACTCCCCCTAGGAACTGTCACAACTTTATTATCTATAAGTATCTTTTCATCTTTCCATCTTGCTAATTGGATAAGGTCCACAAATGCTCTAAATTTTTCGGCATCTTGGAATATCCAATGTTCAAAGATAGACCTATTTAGTTTAATAAAGCCTTTAGACTCTTTCTCCAATTAATTCACCTACTTTATTTCTAATCCTGGTACTGATCTACTAAGTTTTCTAGTTCTTCATTTCTATTTTCTAAACTTAATATCTTATCTTCTTGTTCTTCTGGTGTAGGTTCTCCATATAACTTCATAGCATCAGCATATAGCTTATCTAATTGATTTATGGTTAATACTACTCTTATATCTGTATCTCCATCTGTGGAGCTTATTATAATGTCATTTGCTTTACTAAAAACTTCTACATCATTTTCTTTAATATCTAGCATTATTAAGTTAGTCATTGTTTATCACCTTCTAAGCACTTGCAAATATAGTCATATTCGTCT
>JAAYQS010000151.1 GCA_012519155.1 Clostridiales bacterium | reverse complement strand
TGAAACTCTTGTATAGCAAATTCTTTTGGTTTATAATTTTTACTCAAATATAATCACCCCTAAATATATTATATTACATTTGATTATATTTGAATATATTTTTAATAACTATTAATAATCTCCTTTTATGGTAATAAACATATATTATATACTAATTACCTTATTATAACAATAGTATGCAGTTTTTTGCATATTTATTCATTTTAATGCATAATCAATTTACATTTCTGCAATAATAATGTATAATTATAATACAAAGTAAAAATTACATTTAATAAATAAGGAGGACAATAATGGGGATTAATTTAAGAGGAAGAAGTTTTTTAAAACTATTAGATTTTACTCCAGCCGAAATTAGATATTTAATTGATTTGGCAAAGGATTTAAAAAATTTAAAAAGAGCAGGCATAGCTCATGATAAATTAAAAGGAAAAAACATTGTATTATTATTTGAAAAAACATCAACAAGAACAAGATGTTCTTTTGAAGTTGCAGGGCATGATTTAGGAATGGGTGTAACATACTTAGATTCTGCTGGATCTCAAGTAGGTAAAAAAGAAAGTATAGCTGATACTGCAAGAGTTCTTGGAAGAATGTATGATGGCATAGAATATAGAGGCTTTAGTCAAAAAACAGTTGAAGACTTAGCTAAATATTCAGGTGTTCCAGTATGGAATGGTCTTACTGATGAATTCCACCCTACTCAAATGATTGCTGATCTTTTAACTATAGAAGAAAAATTAGGACATTTAAAAGGTGTCAACTTTACTTATATGGGTGATGCAAGAAACAACATGGGTAATTCTCTTATGGTTGCTTGTGCAAAAATGGGAATAAATTTTACAGCATGTGCTCCTAAAGAACTTTTCCCTGCAGAAGATTTAGTAAATACTTGCAAAGAAATAGCAAAAGAAAATAACTGTACTATAAGATTAACTGAAGATGTTAATGAAGGAACTAAAAATGCAGATGTATTATATACAGATGTTTGGGTATCAATGGGAGAACCAGATGAAGTTTGGGAAAGTAGAATAAATCTTTTAAAACCATACCAAATAAATAAAGCTGCTATGGATAATGCAAAACCTGATGCAATATTTATGCATTGCCTTCCATCATACCATGATTTAGGTACAAAGGTAGCTCAAAATATACATGAAAAATTTGGACTTTCAGAACTTGAAGTAACAAATGAAGTTTTTGAAGGAAAACAATCTGTTGTTTTTGATGAAGCTGAAAATCGTATGCATTCAATTAAAGCAATAATTTATGCAACAATTGGAGTTTAATACTAAAAAATGCATGTGCTTTTGCACATGCATTAAATTAATTATCAGCAAGTCTTGTTATAGTATCACAATATTCACATCTATAAGTTCCTTTCTCTCTATCCATTAATATAAATGAATGAGGAACATATTTTTCATCTATTGTAATACATCTTGGATTTTTACATATTAATATATTTTCAACCTTTTCTGGAAGTTGTGGTTTTACTTTGTTAACTATTTTTCCATCCTTAACTTCATCTATAGTTATTCTTGGAGACATAAGTGCTAAAATAGTATAATCAACATCACTTGTATCTTCTTTTTCAAATTTTATTATATCTTTTCTGCCATATTGTTTACTTTCAGCATTTATAATAAGGGCTGCTCTTTCATTATTTTTATCTAAATTAAGATATTTAAATATTTTAACCCCTGCACCTGCTTCAATATGATCAATTACAAGTCCATTTTTCAAACTAGTTATTTCAAGCATTTTATACCACCCCCAAAAGTTTTGCCATAAGTGCCATTCTTACATACATACCATTTTCTGCTTCCTTAAAATAGCATGCCCTTTTATCATTATCTACATCCATTGATATTTCATTTACTCTTGGAAGAGGATGCATTACTATCATATCATCCTTTGCAAGCTTCATTTTTTCAGCATTTAATACATAACTATCTTTTAATCTTAGATATTCTTCTTCATTAAAAAATCTTTCCTTTTGGATTCTTGTCATATAAAGAATATCAAGTTCAGAAATAACATCTTCTATTCTATCCACTTCTTTATATTTTATATTATTCTTTTCAATAAATTCTTTTTTTATGTATTCAGGAATTCCAAGCTCTTTTGGAGAAATAAGTACAAATTGTACATCTTTATATCTTGTCATAGCTTTTATAAGTGAATGTACTGTTCTTCCATATTTAAGATCACCACAAAGACCTATTACATGTCCATTTAAACTTTTCTTTTCACGTCTTATAGTTAAAAGATCTGCAAGTGTTTGAGTAGGATGTTGATGACCTCCATCTCCAGCATTTACTATTGGTACACTTGAGTATTTACTTGCAACTCTTGCTGCACCTTCCCTTGGATGCCTCATAGCTATAATATCTGTATATATAGATACCATTTTTATAGTATCAGCTAATGTTTCACCTTTAGATGCTGAACTTGAATTTGGTTCTGAAAATCCAAGGACCTTACCTCCAAGTCTCATCATTGCAGCTTCAAAGCTAAATCTTGTTCTAGTGCTTGGCTCATAAAAAAGTGTTCCAAGAATTTTTCCATCACAAACCTTTGAATATTTTTTTGGATTTTCTATAATTTTATCTGCTAAATCAAAAATAGAATCTAATTCTTCAGTAGAAAAATCCATTGGATCTATTAAGTGTTTATTTTCCATAAAATCACTCCTTTTTAATATGCATAAAAAATGCCTTCCTAAAATTTCTAAAGGAAGGCATAAAAATCCCATGTAATTAAATTCACATATTTATAATATATCTTCCTTATTGATATCTCTGTACCAAATTAAAGGTTATCTTTTGTTTAGAATAACACCAAAAAAATATATTGTCAAATAAATTAGAATCTAAAATCTCTCTTTCCATTATTTTCATCTTTTAGATGTTCTATAACTAGTTTTTTTACTTTTTCATTTGGAATATTTTCAATTTGCTTTTTAATCATTTCTTCTCCTACTTCCTTAGTTGAAGAAGATGCATAATCTTCTAAATATTCTTTTAATGTCATTAAAGCATTTGGAAGACAACAGTTTTTAATTTGTCCAGCTTTTACAAGGGACATAAATCTATCTCCAGTTCTTCCTTCCCTATAACATGCTGTACAAAAACTTGGAATATATCCCAAATCTAAAAGCCAATGTACAACTTCATCTAAAGTTCTATTATCATTTACATCAAATTGAGCTGAATTATCTTCTTCTGATTCCTTTTCTGCATAACCACCTACACTTGTAGATGAAGCTCCGCTAATTTGTGATACTCCAAGATGTAAAACTTTTTCTCTTGTTTTTTGTGATTCTCTTGTAGAAATTATTATTCCAGTATAAGGAACTGCTATTCTAAGTACAGCTACAATTTTTGCAAATATCTCATCAGATACAGCATTTTTATAATCAGTAGGATCTACATCATCTGCAGGACGTATTCTTGGAACACTAATTGTATGAGGACCAACTCCACATGCTGCCTCTAAATGTTCTGCATGCATTAAAAGCCCTGTAAAATCATATTTATATGTTTCAAGTCCAAATAAAACTCCTATTCCCACATCATCAATTCCACCTTCCATTGCTCTATCCATAGCTTCTGTATGATAAGCATAGTCATGTTTTGGACCAGTTGGGTGAAGTTTTTCATAGTTTTCCTTGTTATAAGTTTCTTGAAATAATATATATGTTCCTATTCCAGCTTCTTTTAATTTTCTATAATTTTCAACAGTTGTAGCTGCAATATTTACATTAACTCTTCTTATAGCACCATTTTTATGATGTATGCTGTATATTGTTTTTATACTTTCAAGTACATATTCTATTGGATTATTTACAGGATCTTCTCCTGTTTCAAGTGCAAGCCTTTTGTGCCCCATATCTTGAAGTGCTATTACTTCTTTTCTAATTTCTTCTTGTGATAATTTTTTTCTTCTAATATGTTTATTTTTATGATGATATGGACAATAAACACATCCATTTACACAGTAATTTGAAAGATAAAGAGGTGCAAACATAACAATTCTATTACCATAAAATTCTTCTTTTATCTTTATAGCTAAGTCATATATTTTTTTGTTTAATTCTTCATCTTCACAATCTAAAAGAAGCAATGCCTCTCTGTGAGATATTCCTTTAAGATTTTTAGCTTTTTCAAGTATACTTTCAATTAGCTGCTTGTTATTTTTGTTATTTTTTGCAAATTCAAGTGAATCTAAAATTTCCTCATGACTAATAAATTCTGTAGCCACCTTTGATTTTGGATTATACATCATACATTTCCTTCTTTCTTGTTATTTTGATTGTTTAGAATATATAGTCTTTACATTTATCCCTTTAATCATTCCAAGCTTTCCAGAAAGTGAACTAATTACATTATTACTTGCATCTATAACAATACTAATAATACTTACATTCTTTTCCCTATATGGTATTCCCATTCTTCCAACTAAGTATTTTGAATATTCATGTAAAACTTCATTTAATTTTTCAGTTG
>JAAYQS010000015.1 GCA_012519155.1 Clostridiales bacterium | reverse complement strand
TTATGTCGAGAGAACTTTTAAAACATGAAAAAATACTTAAATATTCAGGTACGTACATGGAAACTATTTCTGAAGGTAGAAAGAGTCCTATTGAACTAGTAAATCATAATAAACTCGTTAGATTTTTTGATGGCTGCGATGGACTAAAAACAGGTTATACTAGCGAAGCAAAATATTGTATATCTGCTACTGCAAAAAGAAATGGTGTAAGGATGTTATCAGTAATAATGGGATCTCCAACATATAAAATAAGAAATAGAGATGCAGGGCTTTTACTTAATTATGGATTTTCTAAGTATCAAGGTAAAAAACTTGTTTCTAAAGATGAGGATATAGAAGAAGTTCCTATGAGTAAACAGACTAACAAAACATTTATTGCAAAAGCAAAAGAAGATTTAGAAGTTGTACTTCCAAAAGGAATTGATGGAGAACTTCAAAAGAAAATAATATTAGATGATATTAAAGACAAATATAGTGCTGGTGATATTGTAGGAAAATGTGAAGTTTATCTTGGAGATGAAAAGGTAGGTCAAGTAGAAATATATTATGATAGGGATATTGAAAAGGGTGGTATTTTAGATAATATAAAATATAATATAAAAAATCTTTTTAGTTAGTTTTAAAGGCAATAAATGTACTTTATTTATGAATTAAAGTGCATTTATTGTCTTTTTTCATCATACGTAAAAAATGCTAGTTGTTTTTTGTAGTATATTGTATAATAAATATAATGTTATTTAGAAAGTAAAAAAAGGGAGAGATTAAATATGCAAATGCCCAATATTAAAATCAACGATTTTGATGGACCTTTTGATTTACTTTTACATTTAATTAGAAAAAATAAAATGAGCATATATAATGTTGAAATATATAAGATTACAAATCAGTACTTAAAATATTTAGATGAAATGAAGCAAATGGATTTAGAAATAACTTCAGAGTTTATTGTAGTTGCTGCAACTCTTATAGAAATAAAATCTAAAAAGCTTCTGCCAAAGCCTAAAAAAGAAGATGAAGAGGATGAAGAAGATATAGAAAAGAAACTTCTTGAAAAACTTATTATATATAAAAAAATAAAAGAATCTACAGCATTTTTTAGAGAACGATATAGAAATTCAGGAAATATATATACTAAAAAGCCTGAAATTATAGAAGAGGTTAAAGATAGTTCTGTAAATAATGATGATATATTTAAAAATATAACATTACTTGATTTATATCATATATATAATAATTTGCTAGATATATATGTAAATAAGCAGAATAAGGCAAATGTAATTAAAAAAAAGATATATGTAGATAAATATAAAATTGAAGATAAAGTAGAGTATTTATCTCAAAAACTAGTTTGTGGTAAGTCTACAGAATTTTCTACATTAATGAAAGAATGTGAATGTAAAATAGAATGTATAGTTACCTTTTTAGCCATGCTAGAACTTATAAAGCAAAAGGTTATAAAGGTTTATCAAAATAGTAATTTTGGAGAAATATTAATAGAGAGGCAAAGTGTTAATGAATAAGTTAGATGGTGTACAATTTGAATTTGAGGGAACATCAAAAAAAGGTCATATAAAGGCTGCTATAGAGGCAATGCTTTTTGTAAGTGGCGAACCAATATCCCTTAGAGATATTGCAATAAATTTAGAAGCTACACCTAAAAGTGTTGAAGAAATATTAGGTGAAATGATTCTTGAATATGAAATGTCAGAAAGAGGTATAAAGCTTATTTCTGTAAATGGTTCATACCAACTTGTTACAAAAGCAGAATATGGAGAGTATATTCAAAAATTATTAAAGAAGAATAAAAGACAATCTCTTTCACAAGCATCTCTTGAAAGTCTTGCAATTGTTGCATATAAGCAACCAATTACAAGAATTGATATAGATGAAATTAGAGGTGTTAAATCAGAAAGTGCTATTCAAAGACTTATAGAAAAAGATCTTATAAAAGAAGTAGGTAGACTTGATGTGCCTGGAAGACCAATTTTATTTGGAACAACAGAAGAATTTTTAAGACAATTTGGACTTAATGATTTAAAAGAACTTCCATCACTTGATGTTTTTGGTGTGGATGAAGAGTCTATTAAAGAAACACTTAAAGAAAGAGAAGAAAATGAAGAAGATTCTTTAGATGAATAAATTATTAATATATGAATAAAATCACCTTTATTTAAGCATAATAAATATATTATGAAAATAAGGGTGATTTTATTATGAAAAGAATTACTAAAATCTTTATATTATTATTAGTTTTTTGCTTTATTTTTAATGGATATTTTTTTCAAACAATAAATTCTTATGCTTCTGATAAATTGAATGTAGATGCTAGGTGTGCCATTGCAATTGATTCTAAAACAAAAGATGTTTTATATGAGAAAAATGCCTATGAGCTTGTTCCAATGGCAAGTACAACCAAAATTTTAACAGCAATAATTGCTATAGATAGAGGCAATTTAGATGAGGAATACATAATTAGTAAAAATGCATGTAGTGTAAGAGGATCTAAAGTTGGCTATGCTGAAAATGAAAAAGTAACTGTAAGGGAACTTTTATATGGACTTATGTTTAAATCAGGCAATGATGCTGCAATAGCTTTAGCAGAAGGTATTGCTGGTAATGTAGATGATTTTGCTAATATTATGAATCATTATGCTGTAAGCTTTGGGGTATTAGATTCACATTTTAAAACTCCTCATGGTCTTGATTCAGAGGATCATTATTCAACTGCTTATGATTTAGCTCTTCTTGCATCAAAGGGTTTTGAATATGATACATTTAGAGAAATTGTAGGTTCAAAATCTATAAGTAAAGATAAATATAATTTTACAAGAGATTATAACAACATAAACAAAATATTATGGAAAATTCCTGGTGCAAATGGTGTGAAAACTGGCTATACTGGTCAGGCTGGAAAGTGTTTAGTTTCATCAGTAAGGCATAAGGATAGAGATATAATAATCGTTGTATTAAATTGTAATGATAGATGGAATCAAACTGAAAAGATTTTTAAGCACATTAATGAAACAGAAGCCTTTAAGGAAAAAAATAATATTATGGAAACATAGAGACATATATTGTAAAATAGTATTATATTTTTAATTTAAGGGGGATACATTTTGATTGAAGCAAATAATATTAGCAAGATTTTCATTAAAGATGAAGCAAAAAAGCAAAAGAAATTTAAATTATTTTCAAAAGAAGTAACAAAAGTAGAATTTTATGCATTAAATAATGTTTCATTTGCAGTAGATAGCGGTGAGATAGTTGGGGTTTTAGGTCCTAATGGTGCAGGAAAAACAACACTTCTTAGGATTATTTCAGGACTTATGAAACCTACTTCAGGGCAGGTAGTTATAAAAACTAAAGATAAAAGAGTACTAATTGATCCTATTGAAATAAAAAAGAACATAGGATATTTATCAGAAAATACAAAGCTTTATGGAAGATTTAGTATACGTGAAATTCTTAATATTTTAGGAAAAGTATATAAGATGGAAGATAGTGAGATAGAAAACAGGATTAATGAAATATTCAATTTAATGAATTTGCAAGACTTTGGAGATAATAGAATAGAAAAATTATCAACTGGTCAAAAGCAACGAGCTTCTATAGCTAGATGTCTTATTCATAATCCAGATATATATATATTTGATGAACCTACATTAGGATTAGATATATTAAGCAGTGAAACAATCATTAATTTTATGAAGGGCGAAAAGAAAAGAGGTAAATCAGTAATATATTCTACTCACTATATGGAAGAGGCTGAGTTTCTTTGTGACAGAATAGTAATGATTCATAAAGGAAAAATTATAGCCTCTGGAACTCCAGAGGAACTAAAAAAAGAGACAAGCACTAATAGCTTAAGGGAAACATTTAAATCATTAGTAAATCTGGAGGCAAAGTAATGAAAACTATATTATCTTTATATAAAAAAGAATTAATGGATATTTTAAGAGACAAAAAAACTATAATAATGATGGTTGTTCTTCCTATTTTGCTTTATCCATTACTTATGATAGGCGGAGTTCAGCTTGGAACATATATATCTAGTAGTAGCAAAGAGCATAAATATAATATTGCTATTGATATGGAAGAAGGATCATCTAAAAATGAATTAGAATCTTACATTAAAAATAATGAAGATTACAATTTTAATATTTTAGATACAAGTGATTATTTAGATGATTTAAAAAATAATAAGCTTGATTGTTTTATAACAGATGAAAAAATGGATAATAAAATTTCTTATAAAATAAATTATATTGGATCAGAAAGTAATTCTTCTAATGGTGAATTAGCACTAAAAAAAGTTTTAGAAGATTATAATTTGACATTAAGTAAAGAAATAATAAAAGATGCAGGACTTGATGTTGATGAAACATTAAAGCCTATAGAAATTAAAGAAGAAAATTATGCATCTAATGAGCAATCTGTAGGTAATATTTTAGGAATGATTATTCCAATGCTACTTATTGTAAGTATTCTTCTAGGTGCTATTTATCCTGCTATTGATACTACGGCAGGAGAAAGGGAAAGAGGTACATTAGAAACTATTTTAACATTACCTGTAAGTAATAAGGAACTTATATTTAGTAAGTTTCTTGCAGTTTCAACTATTTCAGTAATATCTGCCATAGCTAATATTTTATCTATGAGTTTTGTAGGAATTTATATGTATAATTCTATGAAAAGTATGCTATTAGATTCTAAAACATTAGATATAAATGTATATTCTTTTGTACCAGCTGTTATAATCGTATTTTTATGTGTAATAACTTTTGCATTATTTATTACATCATTAGCTATGAGTGTTTGTATATTTGCAAAAACCTTTAAAGAGGCACAAAATTACATTACTCCATTAATGCTTGTTTTAATGATGCTTAGTTATATATCATTTATTCCAAATGTGTCTTTAACAAAAGTTACAGCTATAATACCTGTTGTTAATTTAGCACTTTTAATTAAAGAGGTTATGCTTTTTAAGATAAATATAGGAGTGCTTGTAATTGTTCTCTTATCAAATATATTTTATAGTTTTGTAACAGTTATGTTTTTAAGTAAGGTTTATAATAGTGAAAATATACTATTTGGAAGCAATAAATATGAATTTAAGCTATTTGAGAGAAGAGCAAATATTAAAAAAGGTGGTATCCCAAGCATTCAAGATTCCATTTTAATTTTAGGAATAGGACTAATTTTAATTATTTATATAGGTTCTTATTTTCAATTTAAATATGGTTTATTTGGAGCATTATCTAATCAAGTTATTTTACTTGTAATTTCAATGTTTTATATTATTTATACAAAATGTAACATAAAAAATACATTGAGTTTAAGAAAGCCTAAGGTTTTAAGTATAATAGCATCTATAATTTTATGGCTTGGAACATTTATATTAATTAATTTAATATCTATACCCCTTCAAAGGTTAATGCCTGAAAGTGCACAAAATCTTGAAGTTATTAATAACTTAATGGAAGGTCATAGCACTTTAAGTCTAATAATTGTTGTGGCATTAATACCTGCAATAGTAGAAGAATTATTTTTTAGGGGATTTGTATTTTCAGCTGCAAAGGAAAAGTTTAATAAGATTCCAGCAATTATTTTTGTATCACTTATTTTTGGATTATATCATATGAGTTTTATAAAGATGTTTACTGTTGGAATTTTAGGAGCAGCACTAGCAATAAGTGTGTATTATTCAAAAAGTATAGCAACATCTATGATAATGCATTTTTTAAATAATGCAGTTGCGGTAGTAATATCTGTATATGGAAATACATTAGTTGAAAAAATACCATTTGTACTTAGCAATGATATAAATATTGTAAATATAATTATTTATTTTATTTTTAGTATTATTTTTATTGCTTTGGGAATAATTTTATTAAGAAGGAAAAGCATAAGGAGTTGTTAGGATGAACAACCTAAACAAGCAAAATTTTTTAAAAAGATATTTGTCATTAGCTTTTGTATTTATTTTTTCCATATCTTTAGTGGGATGCAAATCTTTTAAGGATAATGGAAGGACTGCAGAAGAAGAAATTGCATTATTTGATCAATTTTGTACAGATGAATTTAAAGATTCATTAGAAAATGACAGTTTTTCTATTAATTTTATGCTTAAAAATCCCAATAAATATGCAATAAAAACAAATGAAATAAAAATAAATAACATCTCAGAAGAATATAATAAAGATGCAATAAAGGAAAATACAGAAGTTCTTAATAAACTAGAAGATTTTGATTACTATAAATTGAATGATGAGCAAAAAATAACCTATGATACATTAAAAGAATTTTTAAATAATGAAATTGAAATGTCAAAGCTTCCTGATTATCAAAGCCTTTTTGCACCTAGTAAGGGCATTATATCAAATGCCCCTACTAGTTATATTGAATATATTATTGAAAATAAGCAAGATGTAGAAGATTACATTGAACTTGAAAAAAATTTCAAGGAATATATAGATAGTGCACTTGAATATACTAAAAAACAGTCAGATGAAGGATTTTTTATGACTGACTATGCTGTAGATAAGGTACTACAACAGCGCAATACTTTTTTAGAATCTAAAGATAATCCTTTTGAGTCATCATTTAATTCTAAAATCGACTCCTTAGATTGTCTTACATCAGAGCAAAAGGAAGGTTATAAAGCATTAAACAAACAAGCAGTAAAGGAATATATTATTCCATCATATGAAAATGTTATAGAAACATTAACAAGTCTCAAGGGTACTTGTACTAATAATGAGGGCTTATGCAATTATAAAAAAGGAAAAGATTATTATGAATATCTTGTGAAAATTTCAACTGGAACAAATAAATCTATGAGAAAAATTATAAATGAAGTTGATGAAAATTTAGATGATGCAATAAAAGTTATTACGCAAAATTCAAAAAATACAATGAATGATTCTGACAATTTAAGTGTTAAAGATAATGTTCCTGAAAATATTATTAATTATCTAAAAGAAAATATAGACAATTACTATCCAGAAATAGGAGAAACTAATTTTACTGTAGATTACCAGTCAAAATCCTTGGAAGTAGATGGGGTAATTGCTTATTATATGAGTTCAAGAATAGACGATTTTTATAATAATCATATAAAAATTAATGAAAGTGCAGTAAAAGACAACCCTAATCTTTTATATACTACTCTTGCACATGAATCCTATCCAGGACATCTTTATCAACATGTATATTTTTGTGAAAAAAATCCTAACCCTATAAGATTTTTAACAGAAAACTTAGGTTATGCAGAAGGATGGGCAGAATATGCCTCAGATAGTTCCCTTGATTTTTTAAACTTAGATAATAGTTTGAAAGAATATATAAAAAGTACAAATTTTGCAAATTCGCTTATTTATACAAGAATGGATATAGGAGTTAATTATGAAGGATGGGATTTAGGAGATCTAAAAAAATATCTAAAAAAATATTTTATAGATAGTGATAATTTAGCTGAAGAGTATTTTAATAATTTAGTTGCAAATCCAGGCATTATGCTTCCATATTCCATTGGGAAAATAGAGATGCTTCAGTTAAAAAGTTATGCAGAAAAAGAACTTCAAGATAACTTTAATGTAAAAGAATTTAATAAAATAATTTTAGACACAGGAAATGTTCAATTTGATATTTTAAAAAAGCAAGTAGAAAAATATATTGAGGCAAATAAATAATAGTCATAGATAGCTATAATTTATAGTAAAAATATATAAGATGAAAATTTTTGAGGAGTTTTATAGGTGGCTAATTCATTTTTAGGTGAAGGATCATTAGGACTTCTTATGTATTTAGATGAAGGACTTGTTAAAAATTTATCTTCACTTGTTTTAAGTGGCTATATACAAATAAGAACAACAAAGTTAATTCAAGATAAATCATTATCAGAAAGAATAGGATCAGATAATAGAAATCACATGTTTGATGAAAATAGGGGAGCTGAAGATATAAGAGAAGGATTTGTTGTTAACAATAATTCTAATGTATGTCACAATGAAGAAACCTGGCATAATAAAGTAGATGCTGAAAATAGAGATTTTATTAGAAGAGAAGAAGAACTTCAAACAATATATACAACCTTTAATTTGCATGGGCAACTTTTTCAGCAGCTTGATACTGCAAATAAAATAGTTAAGCTTGAAAATACTACTGTAAGGGAAGGTCAGGTAAGTGAAGGTGACTATATAAAAATAAAAGGTATTTTAACTTCAGAATCTATTAAAGGATATATAGAATCCCTTCAGGTATTATTTGATTGTTTTGGATGTGATAATTTAAATACAATAATTCCATCATCTGAAAGTAAGTTTAAGTGTAAAAATAGAAGCATATTTAATTATACATCTATATGTAAAATGTTAAGTAAATTAAATGAAATTTTAAATAGGAATAATACACAAGATCTTATATTAAGATGTGGTGATACATCTGCTATATTAAATGTAAATAATAGCTTTTTTATGAATAATACTTCATATATTTATGATATGATTGATTGCCCATGTACAGTATTTGGAAAAGTTATTCATGTTGCAAAACCAGGTGAAAGTATAAGTCTTCTTAGAAAAACATCTCAAGAGGAATATTATGAAAGTGTATTAAATAGTTTTTTGCCCTATTGCAATGTTTTAGAGTCCTCTGGAATTGTTGTGCCTAAAATGCCAAGACTTAAATGTGAAGGGGTATCTATTATTATTCTTCCTATTAGTATATCAACATAAAATCTCTTTAAAATGATTTTCATTTTAAAGAGATTTTATGTTTGTTATGTTCTTTTTTACTAATTAAAAATAAAGTATAATATAAATTATAAAAATAAATTAAGTTAGGAGGAAAGGTAATTGCAAGATAGATTAAAAAGGCAACTTGAATTTATAGTAGAAGTCGATAAATCAAAAGAAATACTTAGAAGAACACTTTTAACACAATCTAAAAGAAGAGAAAATGATGCAGAACATGCATGGCATTTAGCACTAATGGCTCCTATTTTAAAAGAATATATAAAAGAAGACATTAATATAACAAAAGTTATAAATATGGTTATTATTCATGATTTAGTTGAAATTGATGCAGGAGATACCTACTGCTATGATACTGAAGGTTATAAGACTAAGGAAACAAGAGAGAAGAAGGCTGCTGACAGAATATTTAACATACTTCCGAAGGATCAAGCTGATTTTATTTATGAATTATGGAATGAATTTGAAGAAATGAAAACTCCAGAAAGTAAATATGCAAATACATTAGATAGATTACAACCAATTCTTAATAATATTGCAACTGGTGGTGTGTCATGGAAACAAAATAAAACTACAAAATCAATGGTTTTAAATAGAATGAAAATAATAAAGGACACATCATGTGAATTATATAATGTTGTGTTAGAAATAATAAATAAAGGTGTAAAAATGGGAGTACTTAAGGACGAATAAATAAAAGTAATTTGTAAAATAAATACTTGTCTTTCATATAATAATATAAAATTATTTTAGGAATTTATATACGAAGAAGTCTAATAAAGAAAATAATATAAATTATTACAATTTTAATAATTTAAAAAATCAGTCAGATGATTATAATGAAATATATAATGGATGGCAAAATTTTATAGCAAGTATTCTAACATTTGTAGCAATAAATATTAGTGCTAGTAATATAGAATTTTAATTGTAAAGGAGATTATTAATAGTTATTAAAAATATATTCAAATATAATCAAATGTAATATAATATATTTAGGGGTGATTATATTTGAGTAAAAATTATAAACCAAAAGAATTTGCAGAACTTTTAAATGT
>JAAYQS010000150.1 GCA_012519155.1 Clostridiales bacterium | reverse complement strand
TATATTGTATGTGTTATATAAAACAGTGATATAAAAGTATGTTTTATTGTGTTACAAATTGAAATATTATTGTACACATGAAAAGAATACATTATATTGCTGTTTTTTATAGTAAATAGAATTCATATAATAATAGGAACATTAGTTTTATAAAGAAAAAACTAATTAATTGTATTTAGCAAAGCAAAATAAGTTAAAATCAAATTTCGAAAAAATTATTAATTATCATAAAATAAATTATTAATTATCATAAAATAAATTATTACATACAAACTAAAAATTTATTAAATAATTTGAACAAAGATAAATACTTACGCAAATTTTTTGTGGCTACACCTCTATATTTTTTAAAAAAGAATTTGATTCCAATAGAAACATCGTATATTTCATTAAGGTTATATGAATTTAGAGGGTTTTTTATATCCTGAAATAAATTTAATGCTTTTTTTATAGAAAAATAAGAAATAAGTGTTTTGTAGTAACTTATATTAAAAATATTATCTGTAATTAATATGCTTTGTTTCTTGATTTTTCCCTCCAAAGCTAATAGCAGATCTATTTCAGTTACTTTGTTACTGCTTTTTCTTAAAATATTTTTTATAATATTGTTATTATATTTAATTTTAAAGAATTTTCTTTTGAAGTTTTGGATAGTTAAAAAATTATTAAATTTATTGTTGCTTGCTTTATTAGAATTATAAGAAAATCTATTTATGGTATTTATATAGTTGTTAGAATCTTTTACAATAGGTTTAAGTAACAGGATATTATTATTATCCAAGGCTGTTATAACAGGTATATTTTTACGTGGATATTTAAAAACAATTTTCTTTTTATGGTTTCCTTTAAAATTTTCTTTGAATAATAAAGATCTGCAGAATATTGTTCCAGAAAGATTGGAAGAATTATTATTACTATTTATGTAACTTAATACTTTGTGTCTCCAAAGGAAAGCAGTGGTGGTGCTTATATTTAAAATTTTTGCAGTCTTACGAAGAGAATATTGTTTTATAAGGCAATTTAAAAAATTAATTAATAACAAGTGTTGTTTTTTAGAATAATATATACAAGTTTTTGTACTAAGAATAAAGGATTTGGAGCATTTTTTACAAAGGTATCTTTGCGTGGTGTTGTTTTTTCCGTTTTTTACTATATGATTATTATAACAATAAGGACATTGAATTTTATTTATTGAAGATTTAGGATATATCAATTGTAAAATATAGTTGATAATTTTATTTTCATTAAGAATATTTATTAAAAATTTATTTATAGATTCTGTGTGGTTCATTTAAAATTACTCCTTGAAAAGAATTAGATATTTAAATTATTTCCCTAAAGGAGTAATTATATTCATTAAAAATAATTTTTTTATCACTATTTAGTGTAACAGACTAAATATATTTTAGAGTATATATTTGAAGTCTTAATTTATGCAAAAAAATAAGATGCCTTATAGAAAGACATCTCTATTATTATACTGCAAATGCTTTAATATTTGAGGTATTTGGAACTGTCATGGCAAAAGGTTCTAAAACTTCATCAAGTTTCTTTGGGCTCATAAGTTTTTTGGATAATACAAGTTTCTTTATTGGAGTATTAGTTCTTAAAGCTTCTTTTGCAAGTTCAGCACTCTTTTTATAACCTATATAAGGGCAAAGAGCTGTCACAGTACCAACACTGTTTTCAAGTAATTCTAAGCATCTTTCTTTATTAGCTGTAATACCTATTATACAGTTATCAACAAATGTATTAACAGCAGAAGTTAATGTTTCTATTGATTCAAATATATTATAAAATAGTACTGGTTCAAAGGCATTAAGTTCAAGTTGACCAGCTTCAGCTGCCATTGTTATTGTATAATCATTGCCAATAATATTAAATGCAACTTGCGAAACTACCTCTGGGATTACTGGATTGATTTTACCTGGCATAATAGAGAAACCATTTTGTTTGGCTGGAAGGTTTATTTCTGCAAGTCCAGTTTTTGGACCACTTGATAATAATCTTAAATCATTTGCCATTTTTGATAAATTTACAGCTGCAGTTTTTAATGCAGATGATACAGAAACAAAGGAATCTAAGTTTTGTGTTGCATCTATAAGATTATCAGCTTTATATAATTTTTCACCTGTTATCATTTCGAGAGTTGATGTTATGTTATCTAAATAATAAGGATTAACATTAATGGAAGTTCCTATTGCTGTTGCACCTAAGTTTATAACTCTTATTTCATCACAGACTTTAGTGAGCCTTATTATATCTCGACTAATTACAGAAGCATATGAATTAAAGGATTGACCAAGTCTTATAGGAACTGCATCTTGAAGTTGTGTACGTCCCATTTTTATAACATCATCAAATTCTACTGCTTTAATCATTAAAGCTGAATGTAATTTTTCAAGAGCTTTTAAAGCTTTTGGGATTAATTTTAGTATTGTTAATTTACCAGCGGTTGGAAAAACATCATTGGTAGATTGTGACATATTTACATCATCATTTGGATGTATAATACTGTAATCACCTTTTCTACCATTTAATATTTCAATAGCTTTGTTTGCAATAACTTCATTAGCATTCATGTTTGCAGATGTTCCAGCGCCACCCTGAATTGGATCTACTATAAAGTCATCATCAAGTTCACCAGAGATAACATAATTACAGGCCTTTATTATAGCAGAAGCTTTGCTTTGAGAAAGTTTGCCAGCGTCAGAATTTGTTATAGCAGCAGCTTTTTTTATTTCAGCAAGACTTTTTATTAAATCTTTGTGCATTGTTTTTCCTGTTATGTGAAAGTTGTTATAAGCTCTTAATGTTTGAACACCATAATATGCATTATTATTTATTTCTAAACTTCCTATTGAATCGTATTCTATTCTTTTACTCATAAAAAAACCTTCTTTCAAAATATATTTTTAATAGTATAATTTACATTTTTCTAAGTGCGTCTCTATTTCCTTAGCACAGTTAGAGATTAACACTATTTAAAAAACAAGTAAATATATTAAGCAAAAATGCAGAATAAAGAGAAATGTAAAAGTATACAACTTTATAATGTAAAGTTTGTATAAAAAGAAATTAAAAATTTAAGTATGACAATTATAGTTAAATATAATATTATTGATGAGTGTTAAAAAAAATAGTATAATGTTTTTAGGGAATGAATGTCTCCCTTGATTTTAAATCTAAACCGCAATTATTGCTGATGACTTCTATGAGTTTTTCATAGGGTTATCAGCTTTTTTTGAGTTATAACATAATTAGGAGGTTTTATGAATAAAAAAAAGTGCATTACAATTTTTAAATTAATTGTATCTTCTATTTTAATTGGATTAGTAGTAGGAGCTATTGATACTGTTTTTGGCAGGGTATTAATTAAAATTACTAATTTTAGACAAGAAAATTATATGTTTTTAATTCCATTTTTATCTATTGGTGGTTTGATTATTATATATGTTTACGACAAGTATGGAAAAAATACCGAAAGTGGAATGAATATGGTATTCGAAACTGCTCAAGGGAAAAATGATAAGATTCCATTAAGGCTAGTGCCATTAATTACAATATCTACATGGATAACTCATCTTTTTGGTGGTAGTGCAGGTAGAGAAGGAGTTGCAGTTCAGATTGGTGCTACCATTTCAGACTTTTTTTCTG
>JAAYQS010000149.1 GCA_012519155.1 Clostridiales bacterium | reverse complement strand
TGTGTGAAGAAAAATGGCAAATAAAATTTAATGAATATTTCTTAAACTTAAAGCCTGAAATTCAAAATAAAATAAAAGAAGTGTCAAGAAAAATTAGTTTTTAGTTATTTTGTTTAGATTTATAAAATACTGTCAATAATATAATTATGAGGTGATTTTTTTGGCAGTTAGAGTATTAAGTGGTACATGTTTTAATTTTGCAGGAAAAATAATTGAGGTAGAAGTGAATATTTCAAAAGGACTTCCAACTTTTAATATAGTGGGATTACCAGATGCAGCTGTAAAAGAATCTAAAGACAGAGTAAGGGCAGCTATAGAAAATTCAGGTTTTGAGTTTCCTCTTGGAAGAATAACTATTAATTTAGCACCAGCAGATGTTAGAAAAATAGGTTCACTTTTAGATTTACCCATTGCCATTGCTATTTTAATAGAGAGTTTTCAAATAAATAATCCTATGGAGGAATTTTTACTTATTGGGGAATTATCCTTATCAGGTGAAATTAAAGGAGTTAGAGGTGCACTGCCTATTATTATAGAAGGAATTAGTGAAAAAATAAACAACTTTATATTTCCTGTTGAAAATATAAAAGAGTGTAAATACATAAAAAATTCAAATCTTTATCCTTTTTCAACTTTAAAGGAAGTTGTATCCTTTATTAAGTATAGAGATGTTTGTCCATATAATTATCAAAGGGAAAAAATTCAAGAAAAAAATAAATTCCATTACTTGGATTTTTCTGAGATTATAGGTCAAAATGCATCAAAAAGGGCTATGGTAGTTGCAGCAGCTGGGCATCATAATATAATTTTATATGGAAGTACAGGTTCCGGAAAATCAATGCTTTCAAAAGCATTTCCTAGCATTATGCCTGATTTATCAATAGATGAGCAAATTGAAAATGCTAAAATATATAGTATTGCAGGTCTTGCATCAGATACGGATTTTTCAAAGGTTCCTTTTAGAATGCCTCATCATACTGTTACAAAAACGGCTATTGCAGGTGGTGGAAGTAGAAACAATATTTTGCCAGGAGAAATTACTTTGGCAAATAATGGTGTGCTTTATTTAGATGAAATGCTTGAATTTAGAAAAGAAGTTCTTGAGATTTTAAGAGAGCCTCTTCAAGATGGATATATAAATTTAACTAGGCTTAATTCCAATGTAAAAATGAAATGTAAGATACTTTTAATAGGAAGTTTTAACATGTGTCCCTGTGGGCGTAGAGAAGTATCAGTTATAGATACAAATAAATGCAATTGCTCTCCTTCAGATATAGACAGGTATTTAAAAAGATTATCAAAAGCTATAAAAGATAGAATTGATATTTATAATTATGTACCACCAATAAAATATCAAGATATTGGTATTAAGGAAGAATATGAGTTATCATCAAAAGATATGAAGGAAATAGTTATAAGGGCTCGGGAAATTCAAAGGCACAGATATAAAAATAGTAGATACACATATAATTCAGAACTTCAAGGAAAAGATATTTTTAAATATTGCAAAATATCTCAAAGAGTAGAAAATATACTTAAATATTATTTTGAAAAAGCTGTGCCTTCTCTTAGGTCTTATGGTAATGTAATAAAACTTGCAAGAACTATAGCTGATATTAAAAACAATAAAGATATAAAAGAAAGTGATGTTTTAGAAGCTATAGAATATAGAAAAGATTACAATGGGGAAATAGTATAAGAAGTTTACTTTTATAGATATTTTTTGTGTTATAATTATTTTATTAATTGCAAGAAATTTTGCTTTTAAAAATAAGAAAAAATATTTAGGAGATTTATTATATGTTAAATGCAGGAGATACAATAGGGCTTGTAGCATGTTCTAATGCACTAGAATATGCTGATAAATGTAAAATAGATTCTTTAATAAGTCAATTAAAAAAAATTAATGTAAATTGTGTTTTAGGAAAGTATATTTTCTCTGATAATTCTATATATTCAGGTTCTGGAAAGGATAAAGCAGATGATTTAATGAATTTTTATAAAAATAATAAAATTAAAGCCATATTTGATATTTCAGGAGGAGATATAGCTAATGAAGTTATAATGTATCTTGACTTTGATGAAATAAATAGAAATTACAAACCTTTTTTTGGATATAGTGATTTGACTACAATAATAAATGCATTATATACTAAAACAAATAAAAATCAATATTTATACCAGATTAGAAATTTAATATATGATTGTAAGGATATACAAATTTCAAGATTTAATAGTTCTCTTTTAAAGGGGGAAGAGGATCTATTTGATTTTAAATATGAATTTATTAAGGGAAAATCCATGAAGGGAATAATGATAGGTGGTAATATAAGATGCTTTTTAAAATTAGCTGGAACGCAATATATGCCAGATTTTAATGAAAAAATTTTGTTTTTAGAAGCTTATAGTGGTTCTGAGGCAAAGGTAATAACATATTTGAGTCAACTTAAGGAAATGGGGGCTTTTTCTAAGGTTTCAGGAATAGTTTTTGGAACATTTCTTGAACTTTCACAAAGTAATAAATGTATAAAGGACATTGCCTTAAACTTTTTTAAAGAAGAAAACATTCCAATTGCATTAACTAATGAAATTGGTCATAAAACAAATTCAAAATCCTTAGTTATTGGAAAAGAATATATGTTATAATAAAATATGGATTATTTTGTTTTTTAATGTAATTCTTAAGGTTAGGTGTAAATTAATGAAAGAAAAGAGAGTAAACTACTTAGATAATTTAAAAATATTTTTAACATGTCTTGTAATAGCCCATCATAGTGCCCATGCATATGGAAATATTATGGGATCATGGGTTATGCCCTTATAAAAAAACTATTAAAAAATAATTATTTTTATGAAAAAGTTAAACTTAAAACAACAGAAATTTTTCTTTTAGCTATTATAATAGGAAGTTTGTTTTGTATTATAAGATTTAATTATCCTACAGATAGGTGGATAGCATTATTTGGAGTAATAGGCATGGAACCGGCTCATTTAGCACAATATGTATTCTTTTTTGCAATAGGAATATTAGCTTATTATAATAATTGGTTTGAACAAATTACCAAGAAGCAAGGATATTTTTTTGTTGTTTCAGGTACAATTATGGCAATTATTACATATTTCAATAAACTTATTCTTGGTGATAGTTGGATTATAATTTGGAAAAATTGGGGGTTCTATGAATCATTTATGGGTGTATTTATTTTCTTGTGGTATAATTAAAAGGTGTAAAAAGATTATTAAAGGAGGGATGTATGATGGAAGAAAGAATAGAAAAAGCACTAGAAAATCATTCAAAGGGATATAATTGTGCCCAAGCAGTTGCATGTGCATTTTGTGATTTGGTTTCAATGGATGAAAATACATTATTTAAAATTACAGAAGGTTTTGGCGCAGGAATGGGAGGAATGCAATGCACTTGTGGTGCTATATCAGGAGCTATTGCCCTTGCAGGACTTAAAGAAAGTAGCGGAGATACAGATAATCCAACTACCAAAGGAAAAACTTATAAATTATCAAAGGAAATTGTTGAAGAATTTAGAGAAAAGAATTCTTCAGTAATATGCAGAGAATTAAAAGGAATTGATACTAATAAAGTGTTAAGAAGTTGTGATGGATGCATAGAAGATGCTGCTAAGATAGCATATAAAGTTTTATTTAAATAATTAATAAAAAACGTAAAAGTCTTAAGTGCTTTTATGTTTTTTTATAGCATAGGAGGAAAAATGGTTACTTTGCTTACAAAGCTTTTTATAAAAAATAATGATTTAAAAGATCCAAAGGTAAGAACAAGGTATGGAACAATATGTGGAGCCTTAGGAATATGTCTTAATATATTCTTGTTTGTTTTTAAATATTTTGCTGGAGTATTAAGCGGATCTATTGCAATTACGGCAGATGCATTTAACAATTTGTCAGATGCAGGATCATCTATAGTTACCTTAATAGGATTTAAAATGGCAGACAAAAAACCTGATTTAGAGCATCCTTTTGGACATGGAAGAATAGAATATATTTCAGGATTTATTGTTTCTATTGTTATAATTTTAATGGGATTAGAGCTTTTTAAAAGTTCTGTATCTAAAATAACAAATCCAGAGAATATAGATAGTAGTATTGTTATAATATTAATACTTGTTATATCTATTTTAGTTAAAATATATATGTATTTATATAATAAAAAAATATCAAAAAAAATAGATTCTGCTGCAATGAAGGCTACAGCACTTGATAGTTTAAGTGATTCAGTTGCTACATTAGTAGTTTTAATATCTATTTTTATATATAAACTTACAGGATTAAATATAGATGGAATTTCAGGTATACTTGTTTCTATATTTATATTATTTTCAGGGTATAATGCAGCAAAAGAAACAATTAGTCCACTTCTTGGCAATAAACCAGATAAACAATTTATAGATGAAATAATAAAAATAGTTATGTCACATAAGGAGATTACTGGTGTTCATGATTTAATAGTTCATGATTATGGGCCTGGAAGGGTTATTGTGTCACTTCATGCTGAAGTGCCAGGGAATTCTGATATATTTGAAATTCATGATTGTATAGATAGAATAGAAAATGAACTTGATGAAAAATTAAAATGTGAAAGTGTAATACATATGGATCCTATTGCATTAGATGATAAGAAAGTTGTGTTTATGAGAAAAGAAGTTGCAAAGCTTGTAAAATCATTTAATAATAGGCTTTCAATACATGACTTTAGAATGGTAGAAGGAACTACACATAATAACTTGATTTTTGATGTAGTGGTACCTTTAGATTTAAAATTAGATTATGATTATATTAAGAATGAGATGGAAAAACTTATAAAAGCAAAGTGGCATGATTGTTATGCAGTAATTAAAGTGGAAAAATCATATATATAGCGAGGAAAGATATGAAAGTTACTACACCTAAATATTATAATAAGTTTAAATGTATTGCAGATAAGTGTGAGGATACTTGTTGCAAAGGTTGGGAAATTGTAATAGATAAAAATACATTAAAAAAGTATAAAAATAATAAATCTGATTTTGCAAAAATTTTAAATTCAAAAATAATTTTGTATGAAGATAATGAACCAGGATTTAGATTAGAAGGCAATAGGTGTACTTTTTTAAATGAAAATAATCTTTGCGATATTTATATTAATTTAGGAGAGGATAATCTTTGTAATACTTGCAAATTGTTTCCTAGAGTAATTGAACAGTATGGAAATATTAAAGAAATAAGCTTGTCTTTAGGTTGCCCTGAGTCTGCAAGAATACTTCTTGGCCAAAAGGATAAAATAACATTTCAAACATGGGAAAATGATGAATCTATTACAGATTATAATTCTCTAAGTTTTGAAATGCTTTCACAAATAATAAGTGCAAGAAATATAGCTATGAGTATTATTAGAAATAGAAAAATTTCATTATCAAATAGAATTTTCTTATATTTGAGTTTTTCAAGGGAAATACAAGACTGTATTGATAAATTTGAAATTTCTAAAATAACTGAAGTAAAAGAAAAATTTAAAGATGAAAGATATTTAAATGAATTATTAAACAAAGCTAATGAATTTAAGCCAAAGGAACATAAAAAATATGAAACAGTCAAACAATATCTTGATTTATTTAAACAACTTGAAAGTATAAATAATACTTGGCTTAATGAACTTCAAAAAACTTATGATAATCTTTATAAAAATTATAATTTAGAATATTTGGTAAATATTCATAAATGTTTTTTTAAATATTATAAAGAAAAAATATATGAATATGAAAATATAATGATGTATTTTGTATTTCGATATTTTATGAAGAGTCTTAACGATTGCAATTTATTGCCTAAAGTTATTTTGTCAATTTTTAGTCTTATAATTATTATTGAATTAGATGTTTCTA
>JAAYQS010000148.1 GCA_012519155.1 Clostridiales bacterium | reverse complement strand
TGATTTAAACCTCCTTCATTGAAAACATTTTTCAAAACGATACATACTTTTTCACCATTTCTTTTCCTACCATACCAACAAATATTGTCTATAAAATCTTCATCTTTTATTTCAAGTCTAGGTGTAAGAAGAGTATGATGAAGATTGTCACTTGATAATTCATTAGCTTGAACTTCATTAGCTTTAACTTGAGTTATATCAGCACAACCCATAGCAAGTTTAAAATTTTCAGCGGTCATTTCTTTCATTGTAAAAGAAAAAACTATATCTATATTAGTTATTTCAACACCACCTTTATATTTACCTTTAGCGTCATCTAAATCCTCAAAAATATTAGTTATTTCTGGAGTTACTTCGAATTCGGCACCCCCACTTGTTGCTCCAATGCATTTAGTTTTTAATTCACTTTCAGTAGGTTTATATGGATTTGTTATACCTTTGCAGATTATCCCAGCGTCTAATTGTAAATTATTAGCAGTATCTTTATTAAAAGCGCTTAATAAAGCCATTTATTTTTTACCTCCTTAATTATTTTATTCTAAAAATCAAAATGGTGTAGGCACCATCTGATAAAAGTGTACTATTTGATTATATCATTGATTATATTATACTGTTCTTATTGACTATCGTCAAGTGCTACTCATCTTCTGAAGTAGGATAACTTTGCATATTAATGTTAAATTAATTATAATACTAAATTAAGCTACCTGGATCGTTAGGTTTATATATAAAGAAGCGTTATTTAGATCATCGGTAACAACCTGGCAAAACGGACTTCCTTTAGTAAGGTAAATCATACCCTCTTCATTTCCGATAACAGTCCCCTCTTCCCTAATTTCTAAATTAATTAAATCAGCTATTTCAAATAAAGGAATTAATCCACTACCTTTATTGTAAATTCTAACAATTATATTTCCTTCTTCTTCAAAATTAGGAATTTCTACACTATAAGTCAAATATGGAAAAATTGCATTATTTGGTATTATATCATTGATATATGCAGGACAAAATTTATTAAAGAAAAGATTTAAAATTTTAACACTTTCACTTAAAGTCATCATACTTCATATTTCTCCACAATATATTGTTGCAAATCTAAATTAGAAAAATGCGGCGTTTGTAACTCATTTTTATTACTAACAACTTTATAAACCTTGCCCTCATATTTAATTAAATCACCAAAATCTATTTGAATACTTTTACTTGTGCTAAGAGTATACACAGCTTTTAATCCTTCCTGTTCAGCTATTCTAATCTGTGTATTGCTTTCCCTAGTAATTACACCTTTAAATTTAACACCCTCTATATAAACGAATTCTATCCCACCCAGACCATCACTTTGACTTATCTTATTTAAGAATATTATATCTTTATAAAAATCAGTTAACGCCATTTTTATACCTCCAATTCTCTTACATATTCATATCCAGGAAATAATTTTCTGTATTTTTTTAAATCATCTTTATATAAATCACGCCATGTTATCAATTCTCCATTTTTATTAGTTGCTTTTGTATAAGAATATTCTCCTAATGATTCAGATATAATTATATTCTTTTCTACCTTTAAGGCATCATTATTTAATATTGTTTCTTTTATTTCATTAGCTAAATTTCTAAAAGAAATAGGTACAAAAGAAAAATAAATTGTCCCTTCGTCAACATTTACCAAACTCTCAAAATCTTTTAATTTTATCACAGTTTTATTATTAATATCATCTACATTTACTTCATTAACTAAATAATTTCCTTTATTAAAATCAGCATTAATGGTAATTGAATTCACCTTTTTACATTTCTCAATAGCTTTGTTAATGATTATATTATCTTCTTCGTCTATCTTAAATGCACTTATAATCTTAAAAACAAAAAAATAATTATTACATTCTTTCATTAGTTTTATTAACATTAAATCACCCCTTGATATAATTATAACATAAAAAAAATAAGGAAGATATACCTCCTTATTTTAACTTAACCCATTTGTATCTGGATTGTTCATTATCCCTAATAGAATAAAAATAGTACAAACACTTTGAATAACCAAATCAACCTTTGTATTATCCATCACAACACCAAAAGTATTTAGAATAGTAACTATACAAGCAGTTATGCCGATAACAGTATATGGATTTTTTAGTTTATTTAATATATTTCTCAACAAACGCATCAATTCCTTTTTCTTTTAATCCCATAACCATTCCATCTGCATTCTCTTTTTTTGAAAAAACACCACAAATTACTTTATACATCACCCCCTTATCGTTAATATTATCCACTTTAACACCTGTAACACCTTCTACAATACCTTTTGCTAAATCATTAGCATTATATCTATCCATGTCTGATTTTGAGTCTATAAAAGCGCATTCAACCAAAATGGCAGGGGCGTTAGTATTTACTAAAACATAGTAATTAGCAACTTTAATACCTCTATTTTTATATCCTGTAATTTCACAAATTTTAGAATTAACCTTATTGGCATATTCAAAAGCTTTTCCTTTAGTAGAACAAACATAAGTCTCGGTTCCTGTACCTCCACCTGCATTAAAATGGATAGAAATAAATAAATCAGGTTTGTAAGATTTTTCTTTATCAACCCTTGCTTTTAAAGAAGAATTGACCGAATTATAACCAGAGTCAATATTAGTTAATTCACATTCATGCCCCAATTTTCTAAAATATTCTAATGCTTTTGAACCAACCTCTCTGGTTAATTCCTCTTCTTTTTTACCATTTCCTCTTGCTCCAGTATCAAAACCTCTTAAACAATGTCCACAATCAATTAAAATTCTCATATATCTTTTACCTCCTTTTAAAATATTTTACCACAAAAAAACAAAAAAAGAAACTTTTAATATTTTTAAAAGCAATGTTATTCAAAATAAATAGAATACTTCTTTTTAAGTTCTTCAGAATTCAAAGTATAAAAATCTTTATAGGTGGTCAAATCTTCTGTTTTATCTTTATCTTTAGTGGCATACCAAACAGTATATGAAATATTTGCTTTCTTCATATTTTCTACAGCTTTTTCATTTTGTTTATTTTTTTTAAAAGTATAATTACTTAAATTTATATTAGGGAAATTATCTGTGAAGATTTTTCCTTTAGCAATACAGATACTCAATGCTTTATAATGATATTTAGCTACTTCATTAAGTCCTAACGCAGTTCCTAATATAATTATTTCATCTATATCTAATACTTTGCTAGCAACTTCATAATTTTTAAAAACTAAAGGTTCTATATACTCTGAACAAAATCCTAAACAATTAACTAATATCTTTTCTTTTTTATATTCTTCTAGTATTGTATCATAATCCTTTCCTAATTTATTCGCGTACAATTTTAATCTTTGTTTTAAAAAATATTTTATTTTTCTTTCCATAACATCACCCCTTATTTATTATATCATATTTATTATTTTTTGCAGCCTTCAGAGTTCTTTTAGAAAGCCGTAACACTTTTATTTTAAAAAGTAAATATCTTATCTATTTTAAAAAGAATGTATAAATGTATAAATGTATATTTTAAAAAAAGAACTATATTTTTATTTTCTATATATATAGGAAAAATTTTTAAAAAAAAATACCTCTAAAGTTAGTGACAATCACATTCTCTAATGATAACATTTCTCATTTAAGCAAAAATCAAATGAAACAGGTTGTAATCCGCATGAAATCTACATTCTTACAACACGCATTCCTTCGTAAAATTTTATACATTTGGCTCAACCAAGCCGTTTGTAAGCAACTTTTTTAAAAAAGTACTTATTTATGAACAAATTGTTAAAAAACTCTAATTGAGAATGGCTATATTACTTGATTGTAAGGCTATCATTTTTTTTATTCACAATTTATTAACATTTACTTTTTTTACCAGTATGCATATTTATTCAAAAACTATGTATGATTATGCATAAAATATTTTTAAATAAATAAAAAAAGAAGAGGAAATTTCCTCTACTCTTTTAAAATGTTTTCTGCCATAGTTTTTAATTTATCTTTATTCTTTTTAAAAGGAGGGGTTAAGAAATCCCGAGCCTTCATTTTCCTAGTACCTAAACAAACATATTTAGCATATTCAACGTTGCTACCAACAGCAACTGTATTTTCCCCTTCTACTTCATGAGTAATACTGTTTCTCAATCTTCCTGTATCTACTGGGGTTAATTTCTTAACTTGAGTAACTAAAAATAATCCCCATGTTTCTAATATTCTTCTTTTTTTATTTCTAAGTTCTGATATCGCTAAAGGAATATTATTCTCATTTATATTTATTTTAAAATCAAAATTACTTCCCATCATTCAACCTCCTATTCATAATCCACTAAATAAGTTCCTATGGTACATCTGCAGTTAATAACCTCTTCAACCTTGCCTCTTGAGTCGCCTGGATACATTAATCCGTTAGAAAAAGGTTTATCAATTTCAATCATTTCACCATTTATTTTTTTATGACTATTTCTTGTTCTACTATCATTAGTAGCTATCCATACTTTCTTTTGTTTTATTCCTAATTTGCTAGCATGTTTAAAAGCTGATAATCTACTTGAGTTCTCTGCTCTTGTAACTTCTGTTCTAGCTATCCTGGTTGCACTTTTATAATTCGTATTTAAAACTTTTTGAAGTCTTTTAGAAATACTTGGTATACTCTCACCTTGAACTAATCCTAAAGCTAACTCCTTTTTTATAACATTGTAAATCCTACTTCTTTCTTTTAAATCATCTATAGATAAATAAAACAATGGATTTTCTTGTTCTTTTAAAATTTCTTTATAAGTTTTAGGATTTAATATCCCCCATTTAATATTATCAACTTTAATTTCTATTTCCTCTCTTGCGAATTCGTAATTAATTTCTGATACCTCGTCTAATAGCTCTACAATCCTTTCTACGCTGTTTTTATTTATATTAGATATTTCTTTAGCTATATTAGTTTGAAGCTCTTTAAAGCGCTTTAATTTAGAAATAAGGATATAATTATTTTCACCTGGTTTAAATTTAGGATTATCTAATATTTTTCTAATTTCTTTATCTATATTTTTGTAAGATTCTTTATAAACCTCTAATAATTCTTTTTCTAATTTGCTTAATTTCTTATCTGTTTTTTTATGAGCCTTATCCATTTACATCTTCCTCTTCTTTATTTTGTTTGTTTTCTTCATTATTAAATTGTTGTTGGTCTGATTCTAAAAGAATTAATTCATTTTCTTCTTTTGTTCTTTTAATTATTTCATCTATTAATTCATTATTTATCATTGGATTTAATTCTAAAGCTGTTCTTTGGTCTATATCTGCTCTAATTTTAACAATATTATCTATTATTTCATTTTGATTTATTAAGCCACTCCTTATGAAGGATATTTCATATTCTCCTTGGTCTCCTTCTACCTCTTCAAATATAGTCATAACTTTATACATGAACTCATATACCTCATTTTCAAAATCATCAACTTTTAAATTAAGATTTTCTCTCCTAGCGTTTATTTCCACTGTTGTAAGAGTACCTGACATTTCTTCTGTATCTAATGCCATTGAATCACTAAATATTTGTTTTTTTAATATTTTAATTGCAATTTCTCTAGCTTGATAAGGTACTTCTACTGTTTGTGATTTAACATCACCATCTTCTTGCACTCTTAAAGTTTTATATTTCTTTAATTCTGTTAAAAAAGTACCTAGATCTTGCCCATCATAATTTTTAATTAACCAATAAATGTCTTGCATATCTTCAAGATTGTTACCAAAATCAGATAATATTATTTCTAACAAATCTATCTTTGATTTTAAAGAAGGGTTTAATCTACTTCTTCTAGAAAGACCATTGTACAAAGGGATAATCGGTAATATTGAATAGTTGCTAGTTTCTATTTTTGAAGATATCGCTGTGCTAATTTTTTTAGTTAAATAAGAAGTTTTATCTTTTAAAACTTTAATTTCACTCCCATTAATTACATATTCGGTTATTCCGTCTATTTCATAAAACTCAACTTTCATTGGTAAATCTATATCTAATTGAATAAATCTTATTCCTGCAACTAATTCACCTGTATACACATCTACTATAGGAACAAATTCATCAGCACTGATCACTTGCATTGAAAATCCTTCTTTAGTAGGAAATACATACCCATAACCAACCCCTCCCAATGAAGCCTCTACTCCTAATCTTTGTAATTTAACATCAAATACTCGAGCAAATTTCTTTTTAATACGGGTTTCAATATTAATTCCATTACTTAATAACGTTGAATTTTCTTGCAATACTATCTTTTTAAAAATATCTGTTGATACTCTATTATTAGCTTTGTAATTATCAGTAACTAATTTTCCGTATTCATTAACAAATTGCTTTTTCCTATCTTTTATATCACTTTCTCCATTAAAATATCTTTTAGCAACTAAAACGTCTTTATATAACTTACTCATCTTATATTTTCTAATAGAATCTAAAATAAAATTCTCTATCCCGTTAATTTCATTTTTAGATTTTTCATAATCTAAATTGGTTATTATATTCATGATACCTCCTAAACATTCCAACCCCAACCTTTAGAAGAGGTTTCCTTTTCAATTATTCCTGTTAATACGTCGACACTATCATCGTGCAAATTCTCACCTTCCCTTTGATACTCTGTTACATCCATATAAAATTTAGGAAATTTTCTTTTCCAATCATCAGGATAAACAATACAATTCATAACTTCAGTACTTCCTGTTAATATCCTAGAAACCTTATTTTTAGTTTGAGTAAACGGCTTAATAATAGTTCTTCTATTTCCTAATTCTTTTGTTATTCTCATTACATTTCTACCGAATCCTCTTCCTCCATTATTACTTTCCACGTACCATCTATTCACTTTATTATTTAGTAATTCTTTTGCTATTAATTCTTCTGTAACTTCCATTGGTTCTTTTGTGTAAATTACATTTAGTACGTAATATTTTCCTTTAGAGACTGCATATGTGATACTACATAAATAATCTGAACCAGTGTCAGCTGTATCTGTATAATTATTAATAGATTCTATTTCGGTTGGTAAGTTATTGTAAGTTAAGAATGAATTATACAAGCAACCTTTTTTATCAATTGTTCTTTGATTATAATTGGCTTCAAATATATCTTCACCTAGAGTGTATTTAAGATTTTCACAAGTCTTTTTGTCTAATACATCATCGCAAAGCATTGTTCCGTCTTCTTGTTCTGCACTCATTTTAACTACTTTCATCTTTACGCCTAAATCTATAAAATGTTTTATTGCTCTACCGCTTAAATCTTTATCGCTCCATCTGGTCATAATAAGGATAACTTTCCTTTTACCCTCTCTTCTAGATAACATAGTATTAGTAAACCATTCCCAATGATTATTTAATATTTTAATATTTCTAGCTTCATAGGCATTTTTAATTAAATCATCTATTATCATTACAGTACAACCAAAACCGGTTGCTGAACCATTAGGAGAGGTTGCAAGATAATTAGCACATGATGAACCTTCTAAACTCCATTTATCCGCTTGAGCGTCACCATATTTAATTAAAGTTTTAGGAAATACATCATTGTAAACTATCCTTTTTGAGTCTATTTTTTCAGTAGCTATCATATCCCTAACACTTTTAGAAAAATTTCTTGACAAATCCTGGTTATAAGACGCTGTCATTATTTTTTCATTTGTATTTTTACCAAATATCCAACTAGTAAAAAGCATTGCAGTATAACTTTTTCCATGTCTCGGTGGTAAATTAATGCTCAAAAATTCTGTATCATCTTCATAAAACTCTTGTAATTCATTGCACAATTTCTTTAAATAAATCTTATCTTCACTATAAAATTTAGGGGATAAAGTTTTACAATAAAACCAAAAGTTTCTTCTGCATTTTTCAAACTTTGCACATTTTATCAACTCTTCCCTATTCATATCTTTATTCTCCTTTTAAAATTTTGTCAATTTGTTCGTCTGTTAATTTACTACAGTCTATATTAGCGTTTGTATTTTTATTTTCATTTACAGATTGAACTTTATCAGTCCAACCAAAGTTATTTTTTAATGAAAATATTGCCATAGTAGGATTCAGATTGCCTTTTAAAGTTTCATTTTCTAAGCACATTACAACTCTTTCTTTAAAAAAATCAATTAAATCTTTAAATTTGTCTCTTTCAGCATACCTCCATAATGTAGTTCTTCCAATCCTCATATATACCGCTAATCCACTTATTGTTATTGGTTCTTCATTTTCCTCACATAATTTTATATAGTCTAACACTTGTTTTTCAAATAATTCATAATCTTCATCTGAATAAATTTTTGGTCTACCCATAAAAACACCCCTTTAATTAGTTTCATAATTTAATTATAGCACAACATCTATCTTTTGAAAGGTTTTATCAACATTATAAAAATAAATCATACAAAAAAAAGAGAGGAATTTCGATCCCCTCTTTTATTATTAAAAATCGGATAATATAAAAGCTAACTTCATACATGAATAATTAAAGTCTTCTTCATTTGTATTTTGTAAGATTAAATCACATTCTTCTTTAAAAGGATAAACTTCTTTATCATCAGCCTCTAATCTTCTTTCTATTTCTTTTACTTTTTCTAAGGTCATATCGTCTCTCCTTATAGCTCTTTTTCTTCGTGTTTCTTTATCCACATCTAAGAAAATAGTTGTTATTTCCATATCTTTATCATCTTTAAAATATTCTTTAATATGTCTCATTCCTGTTATATCTACAATTAATATATAATTCTTTGATAATCCTTTTTCAAGACTATTTTTATTTACTCCATAATACCATTTTTCATTATTTGATACTTTATAACTCTTAAATTCAATAAATTCGTTATTTTCTTTCATTTTTAACATTTCTTCTGCAGATACAAAATGATATTCAATATCATCTTTTTCTCCTTTTCTCATAGGTCTACTAGTATGAGAAATTACCGGTTCAGCATAACCTTCATCAATCATTTCTTTCAATATTGTATCCTTACCACTTGCCATACAACCTATTAATAATATTAATTTCATAATACAACTCTCCTTAAATTCTTTTATTATATTATATGCAAATACTTTAGAAAATATTACTCTAAATTTATTTTTTTAAAGAAACGAATATTAGTAGAAACCTCATATCCATTTTGACCAATCATTCTACATGAACCAGTTTCTTCTACCAGGTAATCTATAGCAAATAACTGTTCTCTGTCCCTTTTTTGAACTTTCCATGGATAAGTTTTAAGTAATTCCCATTCAAATTTAGGTTTGTCTTTAAATTCCATATCACCAATAATCATCTTACTTCTTCCTCTCTTAATCCTGATTTTTTTAAAATATTTCTTGCTTCATAATAAAGATATAAGTAAATGTTTTTAGCGATGTATTCTTTGTTAATAGGGCGTATAATGGTGTCGTACTCACATTGTAACGATATTAGTCTGGCTTGTAATGTACTACTCTTATATTGACTTGTATAGTTTCCATTTTCTAAATGCTTATCGAATAGATAATCTTCTAAAAATATATAATACTTGGTTTTATATTTATTAAGATGTGCAAATTCAGATTTTATTCTACTTGCATTATCTTTTAAATTATTAACTAATTCATCAATATCTTTTTTTCTTTCAATTACAATATCCCTGTCGAAGTAGATAGCTCTAGTGGTTATCCCTTCTACTGGAGGTATAAAACAACTGTAATCACCATAATCCAACTTTTGACTTTTGTTTTTAATTTTATTAGAGTCAAGCCATGATTTAACATGGCCCTTTTGTTCTCTAGTATCTATTAATATTGTAAGATTTTTTAATAATA
>JAAYQS010000147.1 GCA_012519155.1 Clostridiales bacterium | reverse complement strand
GGATGATCTTATGGACGGTATTTATTCTTCAGTTGATACTATTTGGGTGCTTCTTGGTGCCGTATTAGTATTTTTTATGCAGGCAGGCTTTGCAATGGTTGAAACAGGTTTAACTAGAGCAAAAAATACAGGTAATATAATTATGAAAAATCTTATGGATTTTTGTCTTGGAACAATAATTTTTTGGATTCTTGGTTTTGGACTTATGTTTGGAACTGATATAGGAGGAATTATTGGAGTTCCTGATTTCTTCATTCAAGGAAATTATGGTGTTGAAGGTAGCTATACATCATATGCATATGTAATATTCCAAACAGTTTTCTGTGCTACTTCTGCTACAATAGTTTCAGGAGCCATGGCTGAAAGAACTAAATTTTCTTCATATTTAATATATAGCTTTTTAATAAGTGCTATTATATATCCTATTTCTGGCCACTGGATTTGGGGCGGTGGCTGGCTTGCTCAATTAGGATTCCATGACTTTGCTGGTTCTACTGCAGTTCATATGGTTGGTGGTGTATCTGCATTAGTAGGTGTAAAAATTCTTGGCCCTCGTATTGGAAAGTATGATAAATATGGCAAACCCAAAGCTATTCCAGGTCATAACTTAACAATAGCTGCCCTTGGAGTATTTATACTTTGGTTCTGTTGGTTTGGATTTAATGGTGGTTCTACAGTATCTGCTACTGGTGATGATACATTAAATTTAATGGGTTCAGTATTTATGACTACTAATATTGCTGCTGCTGTTGCTACTGCTGCTGTTTTATTTATAACTTGGATAAGATATAAGAAACCAGATGTATCAATGACTCTTAATGGTTCTTTAGCAGGACTTGTTGCTATAACTGCTGGATGTGATATTGTATCACCTTTTGGCGCTGCAATAATAGGTTTAATAGCTGCATTTGTTGTTGTATTTGGTATTGAATTTATTGATAAAGTATTAAAAATTGATGATCCAGTTGGTGCAATTGGTGTTCATGGATTATGTGGTGCTACTGGTACAATCCTTGCAGGTTTCTTCTCAGTTAATGATGGTTTATTATATGGACATGGATTTAAATTCTTAGGAATTCAATGTCTTGGAGTTATTTCAGTAATTGCATGGGTTTTAGTAACAATGACAATTATATTCCTATTAATTAAAAAGTTTAATGGTCTTAGAGTTTCTAGGGAAGAAGAAATTGTTGGTCTTGATTTAAAAGAACATGGTCTTGTAAGTTGTTATGCAGACTTTATGCCATCTACTGATTATACTTTAAAAAATACTGATAATACTAATATAACTTCAATAGTAAAAGAAGCTTCTACTTCAAGTTCAAAAGAAGGCCATATTACAGTTGAAAAATCTCCAGATGGCAAAGATACAATGACAAATATTACAGTATTTATTAATCAGGATAAACTTGCATTACTTCGTGATACTTTAGAAAATTTAGGAATTACAGGAATGAATGTCACACATGTTCTTGGATGCGGAATGCAAAAAGGTCATGCTGAACTTTACAGAGGTGCAGAACTTGATACAGTACTTCTTCCAAAAGTTAAAGTTGAAATTGTTGTATGCAAGGTTCCAGTTGATATAGCTATTAATTCAATTAAAAAAGTTCTTCGCACAGGAAATATTGGAGATGGAAAAATCTTTGTATATAATGTTCAAAATTGTATAAAAATAAGAACTGGCGAGGAAGGCTATGATGCTCTTCAAGACGAATAATCTTAACAAAAAAGAAATGTTATAATAAAAACAAAAAACGTGCAAACTTCATTTAAACAAATGAAATTTGTACGTTTTTATATGCTTATTTTTAATAATAACATTCTTTACTGCATTTACCTTTAAAAATATTATTTCTAATAATATTTTTGTATTCAGAATCATTATCTACTTCCTCTATTAAATCTAAGGCTTCTTTTAAGGCCTTAATATCATTTACCATATAATCAATATATTTTCCTCTTCCAACTACCTTCAAATGAGTTATTCCTGCATTTTTAAGTTGCCTTAAAAAACAAAGTCCACATCCAGAGTTTCCTATAATGTAATCTTCACTTTCACAATCTATATCCTCAGTTAATGATAATTTATCATCCATATAAAAATCTTTTGAATATTCATTAACCCTTGCAATTTTGTATGGAACTTTACATAAATGAACCATTTCATCACAATGAAGAGAATTGCAATATGCACCAGTATAATGACATTTTTCATTTAAAATAAAAGCTTCATATTCTAAAGATAATTCTTTATTGTCTTCAATACAATTTTTCATATCACTAATTAAATTTTTTCTATGAAAAATATACCTTGATATATTAAAATTATTAAAAAGCTTCATAGAAAGTCTGTTAATTTCACAAGCTTCACCACTTAATTGAATTTTACAGTTAATTTTCTTTTGTCTAAGTTTAAGTATAAGACCAATATCAGCAATAATAAATTCCTTAAATCCTATACTTACAAGTTCAGAAATAATTATAATTATTTCATTGTACTGATGTTCTGTATAATAAAGTGAATTAAATGTTATAGTAACTGGCACTTTATATTTGTCAACCATTTTTCTTAATATTTTCATATCACTAATGGAGCTAATTTGCACATTATAATAAAACACTTCTCTTCTATTAAGAGGCATAAGATTTCCATATTTTTTGTTCCAACTATATGGTACAAAACCACAAAAAACTTCATCTGCTCCAGCTTCGCAAAGGGCAATATAATCATCTATTGCTCCCATTCCTGCAACTATCTTCATTATTTTACCTACCTATATAAAATTTAAAACTATTCTATTTATTCCTCTAACTGTATAATAATTTATTTCATTAGAGTTTTTTATTATATTTTCATTAAATGCAAATATTGAATTATACCTTCCAACCATTTTTAAATGCTTAGGATATAAAAATACATAATCACTACAATATTTAGGACAATTTTTTACAAGGCTCTGCCCTCCTCTTTCACCATTTTTGCACATTGCATAAAGTGGACAATAATCTGATGTATTTGTTTGATAAAATGGTATGTGAAGACTATGATTTCCCTTAGGAATTTTTATTTTATAATTGCAAGATTCATATTCATAAACATTTATATTGTACTTTTTTAAATAAATATGTAATAAATCACTATTTAAATTATTTTCTGAAAGCATACTTTCATTAAAGCCATTTTTATAAATGTATCTTGGGTCTTTTCTTCTCTTATTAAGCAGTACCCCAAGGTTCAGTGAAAAATAATCTTTTTTATTTTCTAATAATTTTATCATTCCAAAATCATTTATTATAATTTCAATTTTAAACTTATTATCTTTGCACCATAAATAAACCTCATCTATAATATTCTTGTTTTTTTCTATGTAACAATCCTTAATATATGTAAAAGCAAGAGTAACATTAATATTGTCAGCCTTTGCCTTATTAAGTATCTTTATAAGAGTAACTCCATTTGGAAATAAATTGTGACAAAATTCATTGCCAACATAAATACGTGAAATATCTTTTTTAATGAATTTTTCCCTATTTATAAAATTATCTTCATAATACATATTTATAAAAGTTGAAAAATCATTATTTAAGTATCTTTTATACAAAACATCATTGTCAATGGTTATAGCTAATTCAAAATCATTTTCACAAACTTCATTAAGATTTAAGCTTTCCATCCATTTTTTCTTTTCTTCACTATATATATCATAAAAGTCATAATCAAGTTCATAAGGATAATCCACCATTTCTTTTGAAAAATAACTATCATAACCTTCACTTTTTAAATTAACATATCTTAAATAATCATTCATAACATTTTTTACACATTTACTATATAAATCATTATTAAAAACTTCAAAATTATAAATTATATAAAATTCCTTTATTTCTTTTGATACAATTTTATATTTATCTATAGGTACTTCTATAAAATCATTTTCCTTAAAGGAATAAAAATTAACAGTTATATTTAAGTTATTGTCTCCTATTTCCTCTGATAATCTTATGGCAAAAGTATTAGAAGAAATTTTAATTATTGATGTATTATTTTCATTTATGTTACAACATACAACTGATTTTGGTAAAAGATCTGTTTCGCTACTCATATTTCTCCTTTTGTATTTTTAAATTTGGTTTCAATTATTTACTTTATTTCGCTTTCTGTTCTTTATCACTTAAAACTTTTGTTAATTAATAATTAATAATTAAGAATTAATAATTAAGAATTCAGGTAAGAATTCAGGATATTTTTACTCCTTCGTCGTAAAAATTTTAATTATATTGATTAATTGGACAAGCTACAATTTCAAGGCATAACCAAAATCTATATAGAAATTGGTTATGCCAATGCTTTGTGCCTAACTATAATAACTAATTTCATGTTAAAACAAATTTTTAAAGAAATCTACTATTTTTTCAAAAAATCCTTTTGATTCTGTATTTTCTGTACTGTTATCTTCCTCTTCTTCTGGTTCTTCATAGGATATTTCTGCTGTTTTCATTATAAACTTAACACTTCCATCCATGTTATCATATTTTGCAGTAAATGTCATATAATCATTTGACATATTTACAAGTTCATCCTTTGCTTTTAGCAAATCCTCTGCACTTGATATACCCTTATTTCCAGTATCATAAAGCTTATTTATACCATCATTTTGGAATTTTATCATACCATCTTTTAATGTACTGCTTCCAGATGAAAGTTCATTTATACCATTTTGTAAAACAGGAAGTGAAGCTACTAAGCTCTTTGCCCTTTGAACATTTCCCTCTTCCATGGCACTTTGTAAAACTTTAAGAATACTATCTCCATCCTTTAAATCCTGCTGCATTGAAAGAAGATTAGATGAAACATCCTTTAATGTATTCATATTTTCCTTTGTAAAACTACTTTTATTATTTTGTAATTCATTTATTAAATTTTCACAATTATCAAGACTATTAGAAAAATTATTAATATCATTCATTAATTGAGGTTCCCCTTGAATGTTGTTCATTAAACCTTTTATTATTTCTATATTTTCTTTATTTACTTCTACTAATGATAGAGCTTCTTTACTAGAATTAATTAATGAACATAATGTATTTATTTCTTCATCACTAAAGGCAAGTACAGCATCTCCTAATGAATTTAAAAGATTTTGAGTACTTTCATCATTCATTGTAGTAAATAAAGTTGAAAGTTTTGTAATTTCTCCCTCTTTAGATAAATCATAAGTTAATGCACTTAAAATAGGACTTAATGCTTTAAGTTGTTGCATTTCATTTATTATGCTTGGTAATTGTTCTTTATATAATCCTATCTTTTGTACATCTTTTATAATTGCTTCAGAAGATATATCATTTAAGGTAATATTCTCAATATAGTTTATAAGTTCATTTGCGCCATCTGGATCTGATGGTCCATATACTGCCTTCACATAAGCTTCTAGCTCCTGTTTTTTACTATTAAATCCTGCATCTTGCATTTTACTATAAGATGCTGCAAGCTCTGCTTTTAATACAAGATATGAAGATGCATAAGAAGGAACATCTTTCTGCAAACTTGTAAGCTTATTTATATTTTCATCACTTAAAAGATTCTCAGTAATTTTTATACTATTATTCAATGTATTTAAAAAATATGCAGTCTTCTCTTGATCATTATTTCCAGGACACATAGCTATTGCTGCATTTGCAGTTTCCTCTAATTCATTAAAATCACCTTTAGTACTTATAAATGCACCTATAAGTCTTTGTGCTTTTATTAAATTTTCTGTAGTACCAAGAGCTACAAGAGTATCTACTTTTGTTTTTGTTTCTGTAGGTAAATTTCCATATTGTGCTTCAAGACTTGTTATACTTTTTATCATTTCATTAAATTTTTCATCAGACATTATTTTGTTTCCATATACTAATGAAGAATTTAACAATGCTTTATATTGTATAAGATTTTCTGCACACCCAGCAAGAGATGCTGCCTTATTAAAATTATCATCATTTAAAAGATTTAATAATTCTCCTGCTTTAGATACATCAAGATTTTGAGCATAAAAAGCATCATTTAATAATTTATTTGATAGATATACCTTATGTGGATCATTTATAAGACTAAGGGCATTGTCCATCTTTGAACTATTTAATAAATTCAAACCATCAGAAAGCTTATTTTTTGCAGTTTGAATGCCGCTATCTAGCTTCCCTGTTCCATCTACAAGCCTATTTGTAGCATCATTTAAGTCTGAAAGAGAAGTTTTTAATTCATCAATTGTATCTGCTGCTTTTATCTTATCTAAATTAGGAAGACTTGAAGTAGTTGTAATCATAATTGGATTTAATTCAAATTTATCTGTATAAGCTTCAATTGTCACCTTATTACTAAAATTTATATTCTGTAATTCCTTTGTGTTTTTTAATTCATTATCATCAAGTCCAAGGCTTTCTTTCAATCCCGGAAATGCTGCAAATGTAATAATAGTGTTATTTCCCTCTGAAATCATCAAACCGTTATCAGTTTTAATATTTGAAAATGAATCTACAGGAAGAGTTACTACTGTAGCTGTAGAAAAAGGGGTATATATATTTCTTTTATTGCCATTTATATCCTTTTCTTTGTAGCTCATGTTAGTAAATTCAATTTCAATTTTAATATTACCACTTTTACCTGCTATGTTTTCTGGGTCCATTCTTTTGCCATTTAAATAATATTTAATTGAAATATCAAGTGGAAGCTTCTTATTAGTTTTTCCTTGATAATAAACATCGCTACTATCTACATTCCACCTTAATATATTTCCATTTATATCTGGTTCATCATCAGTTTTAACATTTTTTATATCATCTAAATCACTTTTATCTTTAACATTTATATTTCCATTATTACTGTGTAGCCAATCTGATACTGTTATACTATCAGTATTACCATCACTATCTAAGTTAACATATACTGTTTCATCCTTAGTTATATCTGCTGCTGATGCAGATATACTCATAATGCAAGAAGCAGCAATAACTAAACTTATAATTTTTTTTGACATTCCTTTTCTCATAATAATCCCTCCCTATAGCTTCTACTCTTTTTTAGCTTTCCATTTTAATGAGGTTTTGTTTATTATTCCTTCAAAAACTAAAAGTAGTGAAGGTAAAACTAATAAAATTACAAGCATACTTATAATTGCACCTCTTGAAATCAATAAACATAAATCTCTTATTAAAGGCATATCAGATACAAGTGCTACACCTCCTGTTGCTCCAAAAAATGTAAGTCCACTAGTTACAATTGATCTTGCAGAACCTTTAACTGCAATTTTAATAGCCTCTTTTTTATTGTAGCCATTATTAAGTTCTTCTTTAAATCTTGATGTCATAAGTATTGCATAATCTACAGTAGCACCAAGTTGTATTGTTCCAATTACTATACTTGCTATAAACGGAATTGATGAACCTGTATAATAAGGAATACCCATATTAACGAATATTGCAAATTCTATTGCTGCCACAAGCAATACCGGAATTGAAATAGATTTAAATACAAAAACTATAATAATGAATATTGCAAATATTGAAGCCATTGATACATTTTTAAAATCTTGATCTGATATTTCAATTAAATCTTTAGTAAGAGCTCCTTCTCCTGATATTAATGCATCAGAATCATATGATTTTACTATTTCGTTTAACTTGTCAATTTGTTTATTTTCCTCATCCTCTGCTGATTTATATTTTGAATTTGCAAGAATTAAATTATAACCACCTTGTTTAAATATATCTTTAATATTGTCTGGTATAAAATCCTCTGGAACAGATGGACCTATTAAACTATCATAAGCAATAACGCTTGTAATACCATCTACTCCTTCAAGTTCCCCTACCAGTTCTTTCATTTTATATGGTTTAATATCATCCCTAACAAGTATAAAATGACTTGTCATCATACTAAAATCATTTTTCATTTTATTTGTAGCAATTACTGAATCCATATCCTTTGGAAGACTTTCATCTAAATTATAATAAACATTTGTATTTTTATAGCCAAACAATGCTGGAATTAATAGTATTAAAAATATAGCTATTATTAATCCTGAATGATTTGTAACAATTGCAGATAGCTCTTTAAATTCAGGAATTATAGTTTTATGTTTAAATTTATGAATAGCTTTATCAAATATTAATACAAATGCTGGTAAAACTGTTACTGAACAAATAACACCAAGAACAACACCCTTTGCCATTACAAGCCCAATATCCCGTCCTAGTGTTAAATTCATAGTGCATAAGGCTGCAAATCCTGCAATTGTAGTTAAGGAACTTCCTGAAATTGAAAGCATTGTAGCTCTTATTGCAGATGCCATTGCCTCCTGCTTATTTGCATATTTAGGTATCTCTTCATCATACCTATGCATTAAAAATATTGAGTAATCCATTGTTACTCCAAGCTGAAGTACAGCTGCTAATGCTTTTGTAATATATGGTATTTCACCAAAAATCAAATTACTTCCTAAATTATATACAATACCAATTCCAATACTAAGCATAAATATTAATGGAACTATTGTTGATTCCATTGAAATAACAAGTACTACTATTGATAATATTACAGCTACTAAAACATAAAATGGAGCTTCATTATCTGCTATATCCTTTGTATCTCTTACAATTGATGACATACCACTTAAAAAACATTGCTTACCTAAGACTTTTCTTGCTTCTTTTACAGCATTTAATGTACTATCAGATGATGGTGAATCGTTAAATTTTATAATAAACATTGTTGTATCTCCATCATATAGTTGATTTTGAATTTTTTCTGGAAGAATATCTTTTGGTATACTTTCATCTAATACATCATCTAATCCTAAAGTTGTATTTACACCATCTATTTTGTTAATTTGATCTTTTATTTTTACAATATCCTTCTGTTCTAATCCTTCTGCAATTACTATACCAATAGATGCATCAGAATAAACTTCATCTAAAACATTCTCTCCTTCAGTAGAATCAAGATCCTGTGGAAGATAACTTAATATATCATAATTTGTTCTTGTATTTATATAGCCTATTGCAGATGGAATCAAAAGAAGAATAGAAATAAAAGCTATAAGCTTAGCATTATTTGCAATAAACTCTGAAAATTTCTTCATAAATATCCCCTCCCCTAATTATATTTATGACTTTCAGTCATTTTTATACTAACTTTATTCTACTACTTACTATTAATTATTCAATGTATTTTTTGTAAACATTTTCTTAATATCCTAAGGTTATCTCTAACATAAAAACAATTATATATATGCATTTTTCTTAAGTATAAGACTAATTTTTATATACTACCTTGTATAAGCCTCCCTTAAAAGAAATTATAACTCTTTTGAATTCTATTCTTACAAATAAAAAAGGTAGCCTATTTAAGCTACCTGCTATTATTAATAAAATTTACATAACCTCAATTTCTATACCTTCATTATATCGTGTATATGATGATGCACCTGCCACAATTACGATTAAATCGTCCTTTGTGAGCTTCCTTATTTACAAGTTTAATATTTTACTGTACATGATTATGATCTAGTATATGCTTTTCACAGTAGCAATGCTTTCCATTACACTTGCTACAATATCTAAATTCCATATTTGGATCATCTTTATCTGTTATACCACAAACTTCACATTTATGAATGTAATTGTCTTTTTGTGCCTTTTGAATTTTCTTTTTATAATCTTTCATTCTAATTACAGAACTTGCCTGCATCTTCTTTTGCTTATAATTGCTTCTTGCAAAGAATATAAGATAATTTATAACTGGAATAAGTGCATATAAAACATAAATATACTTACCATAAACTATATATCTTATAGCTTCCACAGCAATTAATGCCCAGTTAAAATATCCAAGCCATTTTACCTTTATAGGAATTAAAAACATTAACAAAACTTCCATATCTGGATATAATTTTGCAAAAGCTAAAAATAATGATAAATTAATAAATTCACCAGTTACTGGAACCTTAACAATAAATGAAATTATTATTGTAGCAAGCATTCCAATTAAATAATATACATTAAATTTAAATGATCCCCATGCTCTTTCAAGAGAACTTCCAGCCCAATAATAAAAATATAATGAAATAAGAAGTAATATAGGAGAAAAAGCACTTGGAACAAAAATAAATGTAAAAAGCCTCCAAACCTGTCCATGCAAAATTGCATTTGGTGATAAAATAAATAAATTTGCTGCCGAAGTACTTCCTGTAGCCATACATATTAAATATAGTATTACTGTTCCTATTGTTATTACAAGCATTAAATTAGGTATATATATTTTTCCAAATTTTCTTTCTAATTTATCTAACCAATTCATAGCATCCTCCTAAGTCAAATATTAAGATATATTTTATCATAAATCAATACACATTACTATTCCTTAGTCAGAATAATTATTTCATTTCCATCAATTTCAATACCATTCTTTGATTTTATTGTACTTTCACTTCTATTTTCTGATGAATATAAAACTTTATATTTACCCTTAGGTATTGGAATACTTTGCTTATCAACATTACCATTAATTATTACATATGAAGTTTCTTTTTCATAGTTTCTTTCCATTACCATTACATTGCTGTCATAATCACCTTCAAGTGTTTTGGCAGTACCATATCTTAAAGATTTATAGCTATTTTTAACTTTTAGAATATCTTTATAAAAGTTTAATAAAGAATCCTTATTAGTTTCTTGATTTTCTACAGCAACCTTATTAATATCGCTTGTAACACCTTCCCATCTTGTATTTTTGCTTATATCACTACTACTCCATATAAATGGTTCTCTAAGTTTTTCATCAGGCTTTGATCCAAGAGTTCCTGTTTCCTCACCATAATAAATAAATGGTGACCCTGGAAGCATTAAATACATACAAGCAGCTTCTTTCATTTTAAAATCATCTCTTAATGAAGTCATTATTCTTACATTATCATGATTACTTAAAAATGGGGCCATTACAAAATCTTGATTTTCCTCTTTGTATATATTATCCACTAATGAATAATCATCAACAAATCCTGATATTGACATTGACTTAATTCTATTTTGAGCATATTTTCCCATAGAAAATTCAAAAAACGAATCAAAGCAATTAGTATATTCAGCAATGTTGCTAGGTGCATCCCATACCTCTGCTACTAATGTAGCATCCTTATTAACTGATTTAACATAATTATTAAAATCACTCCAGAAACTTATGTTTTTACTTTTTTCATTAAAAATCCATCTTGCAGCATCAAGTCTAAAGCCATCTACACCTTCCTCTAGATAATATTTTGCAATTTTTTTAACTTCTTCTACTACTTCTTCATTATCAAAATTTAAATCAGGCATTTTACTATCAAATATTGAATAGTACAATTCATTTTTATCGCCATTTTGACTCCATTCCTTTGTATTCATTGCAGAAATACTTGTGGCTTTACTCATATCTTTAGTCCAAATATAATAATTTCTGTATGGACTATTTTCATCAGCCCTTGCTTCTTTAAACCATTCATTTTCAGTTGAAGTATGATTTAACACAAGATCTATAATAACTTTAATGTCTCTTTTGTGTGCTTCTTCTAAAAGATCCTTTAAATCATCCATAGTACCATATTCATCTTGAATACTATAATAATCAATTACATCATATCCATGATAACTATTAGCTTTAAATATTGGCATAAGCCATATTCCTTTTATTCCTAAGTTCTCTAAATAATCAAGTTTCTCAGTAACACCTTTAATATCACCTATTCCATCACCATTTGAATCATTAAAGCTTCTTACAAAAATCTCATAAAAAGTTCTTCCCTCATAATTTTTTTGAGTTGTATCTTCCTTTAAACTATTACCACATCCTAATGCTGTAATAGAAAAAATCATTAAGATAAACGTTGTCATTAGTCTTTTGAATTTTTTCATTTTAATCCCCTTTCTTCCATAAAACTATGACAACATTTTATCATATATTAAATAAAATGGACAATATTGAAATTTAGCTAAGTTCTAAATTATACAAGCATATCTTTTTTGCAAAATACAATATGTGATAAAGCATAAGAAATTATTGTAATAATAAACATTAATGCTATTGCAAAGCTTACAGCAAAATTAGTATTTCCAAACATAACAGCTATATTTCCTTCAATTATCTTTGCAGGTGATCCATAATTTAAAAATATTAATTTTTTCTTATAACAAAAATAAGACCCTGCAAAAAAGCAAGGTCTTAATAAAATTTATAATTATTTCTTTCTTAATCTACTTCCACAAAACATACTTATTACAAATACAATTAACACAACAATCACTACTGCTATAAAACATTTTGATACTGTAAATGTAACTATATTAAAAATTCCATTTTTATTTAAGAAAAATGCGCCTATAGCTACTGCTACTGATAATACTAAGCATGAAACAATATTAGCAATTATTGCAGAACCTTTACCATTAGATAATAATATTTTTGTAATATTTTTCACTGTCATCATTACAAATAAAAAGATAAGTAAAGCTGCAATATATATAGACGGTCTTAAAATATAATTTACTTTAATCATATTTTCAAAAACTCTTTCATTACTTTTTAATATTTTAAAAATCATATCAATAATTACAAAAAAGCTTATACCATAAACTCCTACTGGCAAATAATCATATATTAAACTTGAAAATTTATATGATTTACTTTTTTTATATTTCTTTAAAAAAGGATTAACGAAACTTCTTACATCTAATATGTATTCATCTAAATTTGTACCTTTTTCATATTCATCATCTAGTAACATTAAAATATCGTTTAATGCCCTTTCAGCATCAATAGAATTTAATTCTGCCCTTACATAACAAAAAACATTTGAAATGACATTTTCATATTTTCCCTTTAGTTTATCTGCTAATTTATTATTTTTCTTTTTTACATTTCTAATATTACCCATAAAATCCCCCCTATTTCATACAAGTTACTTGTTATTAAATTATTATACCATAATTAGGAAGGGCTTAAAAGCTTTTTTAACTTTTGGCAATAATTCCAATAGCTTTTCCTAAAATATAAAACTCATCATTTGCATCTATTATTATTGGTTTATATAAATCATTTTCAGGCATAAGATAAATTTTATCATTTTTTACCTGAAGCCTCTTTAGTGTTGCACTACCTTCAATATTAACCGCAACTATATCACCATTAAAAGGAGCTGGATTTTGCTCAATAACTACTAAATCCCCATCATTTATTCCTGCATTAATCATGGAATTACCTTTTACTTGTAAAATAAACTTATCATTGCTACTTCTAACCCAAAACTTAGGTAACACAAATGTATCTTGTTGTTCTTCATTAATAAGAATAGGTTCTCCAGCTGCTATATTTTCATAAACAGGAATTTTTTCAAGTTCATCACTTTTATATTTATTATAATCATCTTTTATTCTTTCAGAATCCTCTCTATATTCAACTATGAAATCAAAATCCTTATTATGTTTTAAATCTATAAATTTAAATTTATTTTCATTTTGCACTAATTCTTGAGAATTGCTTTTGGGCTGTATTCCTTCTTCCTTTTCCTTGAAATTAAATATCTTTTTATTTTTACCAAAAACCTTTTTTGCATTTACCCTCCCTTTTCTAACAAGGGTTGAATATACATTTTCATTACCATCTAAATTAACAGAAATATTAAAAGTGCCATATGTTTTTCTTAAATGCATTGATAATAAAAATTCCATTTCTAAAGTAGTAAGATTTTCACCATTATCTATAAAAATATGAACATATTTCTTATTTAATTTATTTAAAACATAAT
>JAAYQS010000146.1 GCA_012519155.1 Clostridiales bacterium | reverse complement strand
TAATTTATAGTATTGGTCGGCAAACCTACTATTATTTTACATTGGAGGTTTTTTTATTTCTACTTATAGCTAAAAGCTTTTTAGAACCACAGGTCGAACCTGTGGTATTCATTAAATACAACAAAAAATAGCGCTTAAAAACTGGTGTTTTTAAGCGCTATTTTTTTAAATTTAATCTCTTAAAATATTTAAATCTTCCCCTGCAAGTACCTTTTTCATTGTTCTCATAGAACACATTTTACCACACATTGTGCATGTTTCTTCATCATGAGGTTTTGACATAGCTCTATATCTTCTTGGTTTTTCATCAGTTAATGCTAAGTTAAACATAGTTTCCCAGTCAACATCAGCTCTTGCTTTACTCATTTTATTGTCCCATTCAATTGCACCTGGTATTCCCTTTGCAATATCTGCAGCATGAGCTGCTATTTTAGCAGCTATTATACCTTCTTTCATATCATCTAAATCTGGTAATTTTAAATGTTCAGCAGGTGTTACATAACATAAGAAATCAGCACCATATGTTGCTGCTATTGCTCCTCCAATTGCTGATGTAATATGATCATATCCAGGAGCTATATCTGTAACCAAAGGTCCTAGAACATAAAATGGTGCTCCATGACATAACTTCTTTTCTAAAATCATATTAGCTTTAATCTCATTTAGAGGCATATGACCTGGTCCCTCTATCATAACTTGTACATTCTTTTCCCATGCTCTTTTTGTAAGTTCACCTAATGTAATAAGTTCCTTTATTTGGCTAGCATCAGTTGCATCATGTACAGAACCTGGTCTACAAGCATCACCTAATGATATAGTTATATCATATTTTGCACAGATATCTAATAATTCATCATAATATTCAAAAAATGGATTTTCAGCCTTATTTAATTCCATCCATGCAAAAAGAAGAGAACCTCCTCTTGATACAACAGTTGTAAGTCTTGGATTTCTTTTTATTGTTTCAACTGTTTCCCTATTAAGTCCAGCATGAATTGTTACAAAATCCACTCCATCCTTACCATGTTTTTCTACAACATCTAAAAATTCCTTTGCTGTAATATCTTTTAATTCTTTATCATAAAATCCAACTGCATCATACATTGGAACAGTACCAAGCATTGCAGGAGACATATCTACTATCTTCTTTCTCATACCTTCAGTTTTACCATAGTTAGATAAATCCATTATTGCTTCAGCTTTCATATCTATTGCTACTTTTACTTTTTCTAATTCACTTTCGCATTCAGGACAATCTTTTGATATACCTAAATTAACATTAATTTTAGTTCTTAGTCCTTGTCCAACACCTTCTGCACTTAAATTTTTATGATTTTTATTTGCAGGTATTGCAACTTTTCCTTCAGCTACTAAACTTCTTATTTCTTCTGGGCTTTTGTTCTCCTTTGCTGCTACAGTTTTCATTTGTTCAGTTATTATCCCTTTTTTTGCAGCATCCATTTGAGTTGTGTAATTCATTATTTTTCCTCCTAAAATAAAAAATATATTTAAGAAATTTCATCTTGTACACAAAGCATTTTTTACATAAAAAATAGCAGTTATATTACTGCCAGGGATTATATTTATTTAAATGTAAAGAAAAATACAAAAAAATATTTTTACATTTAACTTTCCTACGATGGAATTATCCATATCGGGTTATAAGAGTTAGGAAAAACCTTCTCAGCCATATAATAGCACCCCTAGCTTAATGTTCAATTATTTTTAGTATAATCCTTATACATATTTTTTTCAAGCTATTATTTTATATACAATTTTTAGAGATAATTTCTAACAGATACTATGTTTTTATTTTTAATATATATTCTTGGAATTCTTTGCTTTATCATGCATAATACCTCATAGCTAATTGTTCCCATATCTCTTGCCATATCATCAGCATTATATTTTAAATTACCTTGCTCTCCAAGTAAAATCACTTCATCTCCTACAGAAACATCATCTATATCAGTAACATCAATCATACATTGATCCATACATATTCTTCCTACAACATTAGCAAATTTTCCCTTAATTATAACTTTAGCTTTTCCACTTAATAATCTTGAATAACCATCAGCATATCCAATAGGAATTGTAGCTATTTTTGATTTTCTAGTAGTTTTAAAAGTTCTACCATAGCTAATATACATTCCCTCTTCCATTTCCTTTACATGACTTACTTTTGTTTTTAATGATAAAGCTGGTTTAATCTTAAGTTTTGATTTATTAACTTCATCTGATGGATAATATCCATAAAGTATTATTCCAGCTCTTACAGCATCTAAAAATGTTTCAGGCATATCAATTATTGCTCCACTATTAGAAACATGCTTAATTGGTATATTTATACCTCTAGCTAACAATTCATTGTCAAATTCCTTAACTTTATTAAATTGTTCATAAGTGTAAGTTTTATCCTTTTCATCTGCTGTTGCAAAATGAGTAAATAACCCTATAACTTCTATACCTGTTAATTTACATATTTGTTCCACATCATCTACACTTTTCTTACCTGGCATAAATCCAATACGACCCATTCCAGTATCTAATGCAATGTGTACTTTTATTTTTTTGTTATTTTTAATACCAATTTCAGATAATTTTTTTGCATATTCTAAATCATAAACAGTTTGTTCAATATCATACTTGCAAAGTGCATATGCATATTCACAAGGTGTAAATCCAAGTATCATAATTGGTGCATCTATATTGTTTTTTCTTATTTCTATTCCCTCTGTTATCATTGCTACAGCAAGTCTTGAAGCACCATTTTCAAGCAATGTAGGTATAATATCTATAGCACCATGACCATAAGCATCTGCCTTAACAACTGCAATTACATCTCTACCATTGCTTATTTCCTTAATGTTTTTTATATTATATTTTATTGCATCTAAATCTATTTCAGCCCACACTGCTCTCATTATTTTATCCATATTATCTATCTCCTAACAATATATTTAAATATATCAAAAAAATCTTATTAACTTATTATATTATATGAAATATATTACAATATAAAAAGAACCACACCAAATAACATTTTTATTTAGTGTGGTTTCTATTTTTTATTCTATCCATAACAGGTTTAGAGCATATTGTCCCAACAATTAAAATACAAATTGGAATCATAAATTCTGGTGTAAAAGGAGTTTTGAAATTCTTTCCTAAAATTGAATAACATATTGTTTCTGGTGCAACTCCAAGTACAGATGCAGCTATAAAATGACTGTACTTAATTTCTGTAAAACCACATGCATAGCTTAATGGATCATAAGGAAGTACTGGAGGAAGCCTTAGCATAAAAAGTACTCTAAAACCATCTTCGCCAAGCTTATTATCTATTTTTATTAATTTTTTTCCAAGTATTTTATGAACAAAGTCTTTTCCAAGAAATTTTGCAAGATAAAATGCTATTGTTCCAGAAATCCAAAGTCCTATTATAGATAATATACTTCCTTCTAGTGGTCCAAATACCATACTACCCATAATAAAAACAACATTAGCTGGAATGAAAACAAAAAATGGTTTAACAACAAAAATCATTAAATATATTATTTCCGAAAAGGGCTTCATATCTCTTATATATTTTACTATAATCTTTGGTTTTATATTTTTTATAGCATCTCCATATTTAATAGTACAAAATATAACAACTGATATAATTATTAAAAATATTATAAACTTAAATATATTTATATTTTTTATTTTACTTAATACTGACCTCTTAAAGTTATTCATACTTTTAATATACTCCTGCTATCATTTTATTTATGTAAAAGTTTTTATAATATAACAAACATAAAAAAAGCTAGCCTCAACAATAAGTTGAATTGCTAGCTTTAACTTGGCAGGGGCACTAGGACTCGAACCCAGAACCAATGGTTTTGGAGACCACTACTCTACCAATTGAGCCATACCCCTTTGAGTCACAAGATTTATTATATACTATACCAATTAAAAATGCAAACATTTTTAATTGTTTTTATCAATTACAGTAAGAGAATATAATTCCTTATAATTATTAAACATAATATCCTCATAACTTTTATTCGAATCAAAACTTTCAAAAGTAAGTAATTTATATTGCGGATTATTAAATTCTGTTTTTGCATCTCTCACTATTACAACCTTAGATAAATCAAAATTATTATCAACTATATATTTTTCTATAGAATCTCCCTTAAGTAAATAAGTATCTATGCCTAGATCCCTAAAAAAATATGCTAGTTTTTCATCTAATGATATAAAAATATAATTATTAAGATCATTTCTTTTGCCATTATATATACTTAATGATTGCTCTAAATAAGAAATAGCTGTATTATAATTTTTTTCATATAAATCTCTATTTTTAGGATCTCTATCTTGTATTGCATTTTTTATATTATATAAAGCAATTTTATATTCTTCTAAACCAGTCCAATAATACGGATTTGTTTTATTAGTTTCATCATTATAATTTAATGTTCTTATGCCTCTTGATATATTTATTACACCAACTTTACTTTTATCTAAATCATTAATAAAAGCACTATCCCAATTTTCGAAGGAATTTCCACTGTACATAAATATATCCATATTAGAAACATTATCTACTACACCTTTATCATATCGAAATGCATCAATTTTTTCTTCATTGTTAAATAAGTATTGAATATTATGCCTTTCACCTACTATTTTTTTTACCATATAATATTGAGATTTATTGCAAACCATGATATTAAGATATGTATCTCTTACACTGTCTTCACTATAGCTAGTATCAGCTATACCTTGATCTGAGAAAAAATTAAGTCCAATATACATTATAAATGTTATAATTAACATAACAAAGGTAACTTTCTTCAAGAACAAATCACCTCCAAGATTATATTTACATCATAAATAAAATACTACACTCATTAATCTTAAAAATCAACTATCTATTGTATATATATTTTAATTTACAATTTTAAATAATAGATTTACAATGTATTTGTATGTTTAGCTAAGATAATACTTACTTAAAAGGAGTTTATATTAATGATTTTTGAAGTAAATACAATAAATGAAACAACTAAATTAGGTTCTAACTTGGGGAAAATGCTTAAACCTGGTGATGTAATATGCTTAACTGGCGATCTTGGTACTGGTAAAACTCATATTACTAAAGGTATAGCTTTAGGACTTGGAATTACAGACATAATAACTAGTCCTACTTTTAATATAGTTAATGAATATACTACTGGAAGATTAAAATTAAATCACTTTGATGTATATAGGGTAAGTGACCCAGATGAAATATATGAAATAGGTTTTGATGATTACATTTATTCAGATGCAGTATCCATAATAGAATGGGCTAATTACATTGAAGAAATTCTTCCAAGTGAATTTATTTATATAAATATTGAAAAAGACCTAAAAAAAGGCGAAAACTACAGGAAAATAACTATAAAAACTTATCCAAAAGAAAATAAAAGATACAACTATATAAAGGAGTTAACACTATGATAGTTTTAAGTATAGATTCTTCCTCTAAAGTAGCAACTGTTGCAATTCTTGATGATAATACTTTACTTGGAGAATATATTATAAATAATAAAAGGGAACATTCTGTTTTGATAATGGATATGATTTCAAAACTACTAAAAGATTGTAATTTAGATATTTCTGATATTGATGGTTATGTAGTATCTAAAGGCCCAGGTTCTTTTACTGGCTTAAGAATTGGTATGGCAACAGTAAAAGGTTTAAGTCGTGGTTCAAATAAACCATATATAAGCATTTCTTCTCTTGATGCATTAGCTTATAGTATTACAAATTTTGATGGCATAATTTGTCCAATAATTGAAGCACTAAGAGATAATGTATATACTGCTTTATACAGAAATAATTCATCAGATAACAATTATGAATTAGAAAAAATATCTGATTATACACCAATAGAAATATATGATTTAGTTGAAATGCTTAAAGAAAAAAATGAGAAGGTAATATTCACTGGAGATATTACTAAAGAACACAAACAATATTTAAAAGATAATCTTAACAACATATTTTTTGCTTCTAATCATATTTCTACCATAAAGGCTTCTTCCCTTGGAGAATATGGTCTAAACCTTCTAAAAAAAGGTATGCGTGATGATAGTTCATCCGCCCCATTATACTTAAAAAAACCTCAAGCTGTAAGGGAACTTGAAAAAAGGATAAAATTAAATGAATTATAATACAAGGCTAATGAATGAAAAGGACATACTAGATGTTTTAGATGTAGGAAATCTAAGCTTAAGAGAAGCTTGGACATTAGAATCTTTAAAAAAAGAGCTGCAAAATCCATTAGCCAAATATATTGTAATATCATCAGATTCTAAAGTTATTGCTTTTGCTGGACTCTGGATTGTGGCTGGTGAAGGTCAAATAACTAATATAGCTGTACATCCTAATTGTAGAGGAAAAGGCTTAGGAAATAAATTAATGGAAGCCTTAATTAATAATATGAATACATGGAATTGCAATTCTCTTACATTAGAAGTTAGAAATTCAAATATAATTGCAAAAAAATTATATTCTAAATATGGTTTTATAGAAGAAGGTATACGAAAAAATTATTATCATAATGATGATGGTACTAAAGAAGATGCAATTATAATGTGGTTACGCTAAAAATCCCAGCAAAATAATTTTGCTGGAATTTTTTTATTTATTACATTCAAAACATCTTATATAAATTTCCTTAATTTCTTTCATTAATGGATATCTTGGATTTGCACCTGTGCATTGATCATCAAAAGCTTGCTCTACCATTTCATCTAAAGAGTCATAAAAAGAAGCTTCAGATATGCCAAAAGATTTAATATCTTTTGGTATGCCTATTTTCATTTTTAATTCATCTATTTTATTTATTAAAAGTTCAACTTTCTCCTCATCAGAATTTCCACCTAAATTTAAATAATCAGCTATTCTTCCAAATCTCCATAATGCATTGGGATATTTATATTGTGGGAACGCTGCTTGTTTAATTGGTGCTTCTGTTGCATTAAATCTAATTACCTCATCAATAAGAAGTGCATTAGCTACTCCATGAGGTATATGATGAAAAGCACCTAACTTATGTGCCATTGAATGACATATTCCAAGGAAAGCATTTGCAAAAGCAAGACCTGCCATTGATGCTGCATGAGCCATTTTTTCTCTTGCTTTAATATTTGTATTTCCATCATTGTATGCTTGAGGAAGATATTTAAATATTAGCCTTATAGATTCAAGAGCTAAACCATTTGTATATTCTGATGCTAATATAGAAACATATGCTTCAATAGCATGAACAAGTGCATCTATCCCAGATGCTGCAGTTAAGCCTCTTGGCATACTCATCATAAGTTCTGCATCTACAATTGCCATATCTGGTGTTAATTCGTAATCTGCAAGCGGATACTTTACTCCAGTTTTTTCATCAGTAATTACAGCAAATGGAGTAACCTCTGATCCTGTACCTGCAGATGTAGGAATTGAAACCATTATAGCTTTACTTCCCATTTTAGGGAACTTATATACTCTTTTTCTAATATCCATAAATCTCATTGCTAAATCTTCAAAATCTACTTCAGGATGCTCATACATTACCCACATAATTTTAGCAGCATCCATAGGAGATCCTCCACCTAAGGCTATTATTACGTCAGGATTAAAACTTGTCATTGAAGCAGCTCCCTCTTTTGCTGCATGTAAAGTAGGATCTGGTGCAACATCTGAAAATATTTTATATTCTATTCCCATATTTTTTAATACATCTGTAATTTTATTTGTATATCCTAAATTAAATAAATCTTTATCTGTAACTATAAATGCCTTCTTTTTATTCATATCTTTTAATTCATTTAATGCTGTAGGAAGACATCCATATTTAAAGTAGATTTTTTCAGGCACTCTAAACCAAAGCATATTTTCTCTCCTTTCAGCTACACTTTTAATGTTAATTAAATGCTTAGGTCCAACATTTTCAGAAATTGAATTTCCTCCCCAACTACCACAACCAAGTGTTAAGGATGGTGCTAATTTAAAATTAAATAAATCTCCTATGGCACCTTGAGTTGCAGGTGTATTAACAAGAGTTCTTGCAGTTTTCATTGTTTCTGCAAATTTTTCTACTCTATCTTTATTTTTTATTGCATCAGTATATAAAACTGATGTATGACCAAATCCTCCAAGTTCCACAAGCCTACTTGCCTTTTTTAAAGCTTCATCAAAAGTAGAAACCTTATACATGCCTAAAATTGGTGATAACTTTTCATGAGAAAAAGGCTCCTCTAATTCAACCGATTCAACCTCACCAACCAAAACTTTGGTAATTTCCGGAACTTTAACATTAGCCATTTGAGCTATTTTAAAAGCTGATTGACCTACAATGTTAGAATTTAGCCCTCCTTTATCATTTAAAATTACTTTTCTAACCTTATTAGCCTCTTCTCCTGATAAAATATATGCTCCTCTATTTTTTAATTCACTTTTTACCTGTTCATATACCTTATCAAAAACAAGTATAGTTTGCTCCGATGCACATACTACACCATTATCAAAAGTTTTAGATAAAAGAATTGAATTAACAGCCATTTTTATGTGAGCACTTTCATCAATAATTGCTGGTGTATTTCCTGCTCCTACTCCAATTGCAGGTCTGCCTGATGAGTAAGCAGACTTTACCATTGCAGGACCACCTGTTGCTAAAATAATATCACTTTCAGCCATTACCTGCTTAGAAAGCTCTACTGAAGGTTCATCAATCCATCCAATTATTCCATCTGGTGCTCCAGCCTTAACAGCTGCATTAAGCACTATCTTAGCGGCCTCTATAGTAGCATTTTTTGCCCTTGGATGAGGACTTATAATAATTGCATTTCTTGTTTTTAACGCTATTAGGGATTTAAAGATAGCTGTTGATGTTGGATTAGTAGTGGGAACAATTGCTGCAATAACTCCTATTGGTTCTGCAACTTTCATTATTCCAAAAGTTTTATCTTCCTCAATAATTCCACAGGTTTTCATATCTTTATATTGATTATAAATATACTCTGCTGCAAAATGATTTTTTATTACTTTATCCTCTACAATTCCCATGCCACTTTCTTCTACTGCAATTTTTGCAAGAGATATTCTAGCATTATTTGCTGCTATTGCTGCTGCTTTAAAAATCTTATCTACTTTTTCTTGACTAAAAGTTGCAAATATTTTTTGAGCCTTTCTAAGCTTTTCTATTCTTTTTGTAAGTTCTGCTGCATTTGTAATTTTCATTTTTTCAACTCCTTTATTAAGATAATTCTTAAACTTTAAAAGTAAACAATATTATTTTACGTAGAGCAATAGACAATTATACATATATTATTAAAAACATCATACTTTTTGCTAACATCCTTTTTATAAAATTACTTTTTTATATAATCCTCTGTTTGAACCTTCAATCCTTTTTTTCTAAGTCTTTCTTCAACAATTTCTTTTATTATAGAATATACAACTGCAAAAAGCGGAACACCTATTACCATTCCAACAATCCCTAAAAACTTTCCTGCTACTAATATTGCAAAAAGTATCCAAAATGCAGATATTCCAATGGAATCCCCAAGTATCTTAGGGCCTATTATATTTCCATCAATTTGTTGAATTACAAATACTATTAATAAGAACCATAAGGCTTTTACTGGATCTACAAATAAAATTATTATAAATGATGGTACTGCTCCAATAAATGGTCCAAAAAAAGGTATTATATTTGTAATTCCAACTATAACCGATACAAGTAATGCATAGGGCATTTTGCATACATATATATTATAAATGTCATAATTCCTATTATTAATGAATCTAATATTTTACCACTTAAGAACTTTCCAAAAGTGTAATTACTTCTTCTTATAATTTCTGTAACTTTATTAGCTGCATTTTTAGGTAATATTGCATATACGACCTTCCTACAAAGTGCAATAAATCTTTCTTTATCTATAAGCATATATATTGATACAATTAATCCAAGTACAATATTCCAAATTCCAGAAGCCATTTTAGTAACCATATTTCCTATTACAGGTAATAACTCTGTAAGAACTTTAATTATATAATCTATAAAATTCTTTATATTGTCATTAAACATTGCAAGATATTCACTATTAATATTTAAATTTATTAATATATCATCTATAAACTTGGTGGTGTCATTTATATAGGTAGGTATATCATTTATAAGACCTACCATACTATCAATAAGTTGTGGCAATACAAAATATAAAAATAGAAATATTAAAAATAATGCTAATAAATATGTGATAAATAAAGATACACCTCTTTGAATTTTAGGTGATAATAATTTTATTTTATTAATATATTTCAAACTATATATTTTTTCTTCTACAAATCTAAGTAAAAAATCCAAAATATATGCAAGGGCAAAACCAAAGATAAATGGCTTACAAATTCCAACTATCACAGCAACTTTTTCAAACACAAATTCAAGCTTTAATATTCCTAAATAGAAAAGTATTATAGCACATGCTGTAAGAACTACATAAACTGCTATTGTATTATATTTATCATTAAAATTAATTTTCATATCTACTCCTTATTAATAAACTATTTATTATTATTATACCTTATTTCTAAGTCTTTTTTTGTATTAATAGCAAAAAAATTATTATTGTTTTTTCTAATAAACATTTAATTATATTAAAAAATATTATATAATTGCATAGACTAATTGAATTAAAGGAGCAATCAAATGAAAAACAAACAATATAGCTTATTTAATACTATTGGCATGATAGTTGGTATTGTAATAGGTTCTGGAATTTTTTTTAAAAGTGACAATATTCTAATTTCTACTAACGGAAATATAGGTATTGGGATACTATTTTTTTGTATAGCAGCCTTAAGTATTGTTTTTGGAAGTTTAAGTATATCTAGCTTAGCTTCAAAAAATTCAAATACAGGAGGAATTATAGCTTATAGCGAAATTTTTTCTAAATATGCAGCATGTGCCATTGGTTGGTTCCATACATTTTTATATTATCCAACATTAATTGCTGTAGTATCATGGATTGCAGGAGTATATACTTTATTACTGTTTGGTATAAATTCTTCCCTTGTAATTGAAGTACTTATAGGATTATTAATTGTAATAATATTCTATCTTCTAAATATAATCTCTATGAAGTTAGGAAGTTATTTTCAAAATATATCCACTATTATAAAAATAATTTCCTTGATTGTAATAGCAATTTGTGGATTAATATGGGGAAATCCTTCTGATATTACACTAACACCTATTAAAGAAATCTCTACATTAAACATAATAGCAGCAATTGCACCTATTGCTTTCTCATTTGATGGTTGGATTATCGCCACAACTATAAGCCATGAAATAAGAAACCCCAAAAAAAATTTACCAATTGCACTAGTAATATCTCCAATTATCATTTTAACATTGTATGTATTATATTTTGTTGGAATAAGTATTTATATTGGTCCTGAAAAGGTAATGATGCTTGGAGATTCTCATGTAGCTTATGCTGCTAATAAACTTCTTGGAAATTTTGGTGAGAAGATAATATTAACTTTTATAATAATCTCAATTTTAGGAACTATAAATGGAATAATAATAGGATTTTTAAGATTGCCTAATGCACTAGCACAAAGAAATATGTTTCCTTTTTCTAATAAATTCAAGAAAATAAATAATAATTTAGGAATATCTATAAATTCAGCAATATTTACATTTGCATTATCCTTACTATGGATTTTTATTAATTATTTATCTCAAAAATATAACCTTTTAGGAAATTCAGATATATCAGAAATATCAATTAGTTTTAATTACATAGCCTATATATATGTATATATAAATATAATTAAGTTATCTATTAACAGCAAAAATCCTAATAGAATAAAAGGTTTTCTATTTCCATTCCTTGCAATTATAGGTTCACTATTGGTGGTTTTTGGGAGTTTCGCAAATAACTTAATTATATACTACTCTATATTCTGCTTATTGATTATTTTTTCATCTATTATATATTATAAAAAACATAATAATTAGCATTATAATAGATGTTTTCTTATAAGCATGTAATATAAAAAGGTAATATTATTTTGTGTAAATATTACCTTTTATTTTTACTACTTTATAAAAATATCCACCTTAATATTAACAATATATTCACAGTAAATTAATAGAAGAATTCTCTATGTAAACCTTTTCTTTTTTGTTACATATTTCATTATTTTGAAAAAATAACGATAATTTTATATATAATAAATCCTTGTGATAAAAAGTGAGGTAAATTTCATGAATATATATTATAGTTTTCAAGCAACTTGTGGAATTTTAGTATTACTTGTTTCAATTTTTATACATGGCAAAATAAAATTAAATAAACATAATTATACGAATATTTTATTTTATAAACTTATATTGCTTTATGCAGTGTTCATATTAATTGATTTGTACTCTAATACATCAATTAGTAATACATTTTCTTCTATTATAATCATATTCAAAAATTTATTAATCATATTTTTTTCTTTTTTATGGCTTCAATTTATATTCTCATTTATGGCCAGAGAACATAGTATGAGTATAAGAAGATTTTTAAATTTGTCCTTAAAAGAGTCAAAGATTTTATTAAATAAAAATTACTATTATCATTTTTTATTATTATCCATTACAATGATATTTTGTAGTGTATTTAAAGTGGTGTATCCAAATAATCTTATTTCATTAACAATAATAAGTGTTTCTTTAACTATATGTTACTTAATGTTATTAGATTATGAAATGACACATGATCCCCTTACAAAAGTACAAAATAGATTTGCTTTTGAAAAATGTATACAAAGTATAAAAAGGTTAAGTGAATCACAAAAAAATACTAATAGTCTTTCTGTAATTAACATAGATTTAGATGATTTTAAATCTATAAATGATACTTTTGGTCATAAAGAAGGAGATAAAGCTCTAAAACATTTTGCAAAGCTTTTAGTCAAAATTTTTCCTGCTAATTGTGTTTTTAGATATGGCGGAGACGAATTTATAATAATATCATCTGCAAATAAAATATTATCACAAAAATTAGTTAATAAACTATTATCAGAAGTATGCCAATTTAATTTAACAAAGATGAAACCATATTCAATTAATTTTAGTTACGGAATAACAACTTGCTCCATTTCTGATGCAAATATTAATACTATACTATCAGATTGTGATAATCTTATGTATGTTCAAAAAAAATACAAAAAAATTGCAAAATAAAAAACTTTGACTTGTCCATTTTCAAGTCAAAGTTTTTTATTAACTATTTTACTCTATATATCCATCCTTCAGGTCCTTCAATATCACCTAATTGAATTCCTGTTAATAAATCATAAAGTTTCTTTGTTACAGGTCCAACTTCAGTTTCACTATAGAATACATGAAGTTTTCCTTTGTATTGAATACCACCAATTGGTGAAATAACAGCTGCAGTACCACAAGCACCTGCTTCTGCAAATATATCAAGATTATCTATAAATACATCTCCTTCAATAACTTCCATGTGAAGATAGTCTCTAGCAAGTTCTAAAAGAGAATATTTTGTTACACTTGGTAAAATTGATTGAGATAATGGAGTTACGAACTTATTATCCTTTGTAATACCAAAGAAATTAGCAGAACCAACTTCTTCAATCTTTGTATGAGTTGTTGGATCTAAGTAAACGCAATCAGCATATCCTTCTTTCTTAGCTTGTTCATGTGCTAAAATTGATGCAGCGTAATTTCCTCCAACTTTTTGTTTACCAGTTCCAAGAGGAGCTGCTCTATCACAATCAGCAATTTTAAAGTTTACTGGTGACATTCCACCCTTAAAATATGCACCAACTGGTACTACGAAAATACTAAATAAATATTCTGGTGCAGGTCCAACACCTATATTATCTCCAGTTCCAATTAAATATGGTCTTAAATATAAAGAACCGCCTGTTCCATATGGAGGTAAATATTTTTCATTTGCAAGAACAACTTTCTTACAAGCTTCAAGGAATCTTTCTTCTGGGAATTCAGGCATTAATAACTTTCTGCAAGATTGATTTAATCTCTTAGCATTTCTATCTGGTCTAAATAATTGAATTCCACCATCTTTTCTTCTATAAGCTTTAAGTCCTTCAAAACATTCTTGACCATAATGTAGTGCTGTAGAAGCTTCACTAATAACAATATTATTATCTTCGCAAAGTTCACCTTCACCCCATTTACCGTCTTTAAACCAACATCTATAACGATAATCAGTTTTTATGTAATTGAAACCAAGTTCGTCCCAATTGATTGTATTATTTTCCATAAGTAACATCTCCTAGCTATACATTAATCTTAAATTTCCTTAAGAGAATTATACACCTTTTATGGTATATATTGCAATAAGTAAATGCTAAAAAATATGATATTTTTTTTACGATTTATTATATTTTTTGGTATTTGCTTATTTATTTTATTATAATTAACAAAAAATATTAATAATTTTTAATTATCTTATGAGTTTTCTTGTTATTGTGCCAATACCAATTCCAAGCATTATTACACCTACTATCATTTCCACATCAAAAAATATATTACTTGAATATGTAGGAAAAGAATTACTTGTTCCTAATCCCACAAAAATTGATATACTTAAATTTAATGCTTCTGAATATTGTGCAATAAATTCCGTAATTGATCCAGGTAAGCCTTGACCTGTAATATATTTTACTATTTCTCCATCAAAATCAACTCCAAAAATCATATATATAAAAGCAAATATTATCATTATAATTATAGATGTAACTAGCGGCGTTAATATTCTTTCACCATAACCACTTGTAATCCAATAAATATACGAGGAGACTTTAGGAAATGGTTTTAATACTTTTCTTTGAGTCTTTTTACACCAATAATAATATTCACCAAAATTATTTTTTAAATTGTTATTATTAAATTCATTAGCTATATCTTCATAAATTGAATATATTCCTTCATATTCCGATCTTGTCTTATGCCTTATAATAAGCTTATCAAAAAACTCTTATCATCTAATGTTGATTTATATTTATTGTTAAATTTAAAATCCTTCATGTATGGATATAAAATTTTTATAGACCTTAAATTACAATCAGAAATTTCAACTTTATTAAAATTAATACTTTTCATAATTACATGAGACAAATCTGAAACTTCAAAAGATGTATCTTTAAAATTTACATTTTCAAATATACAATAGGAAATTATACTGTTAGAAAATCTTGCATATATATTTGAATTTAAAAATGTGCATGATAAATTTTCTTTAATATTAAGAGATGGTTTTTTTCTTAAAGTTTCCTCCATAAATATACAATTTTCAAATATAACTCCTCCACCAGCAAAATTACAATTTTCAAATATACAACCAATAAACTTACAATTAATAAATTTAATATTGCAAATCTTACATTTAATGAAATGAGTACAAAAATAATTTTGATCTCTGATTTCTGTAAATTCTACTTCATCTAAAGTATCAGAAGTATTTATAGTTTTGTTTGAAATAATATTGTAGCCATATTTTTTATTATATATATCATCTACTTTTTTATTGTTTTCCTTTAATTTTTTATATAGATTCAAATTGTATTTTTTTCGTTTTGAAAGTAAAAGTTCTGTTTTATATCTTTCTTCTTTAAAATTTATATAAGCCATAGATTTCATTCCTTTAATTTATAAATACAAATTTATTATTTCAAATAATGCAAAAAAATATACAAAAAAACACTGCCAAATGCAGTGTTTTAAAAAATATTTTTATTCTTCATAACATACAACAGGCATTCCTGCCTTAACAGAATCAAAAACTTCTGCTGCCTTGTCTACTGGTAAGTTAACACATCCATGTGATCCATTATACATATATATAGTTCCACCAAATGTATCTCGCCAATTAGCATCATGGAAACCAATTCCTCCATTAAATGGCATCCAATACTTAACAGGAGAAGCATATTCATTATTTGCTCCTGCAAGAGTCGTGTCCCTTTCTTTATATTTAAGCATATAAGTACCTGCTGGTGTAATTGTACCTGTACTTACATTTCCTGATACAAAATCAGTTTCAACTGTTACTGAACCATTTACATATACCCATAAATGTTGTCTTGTTAAATTTACTTCAACATATGTGTTTCCTATGTCATTTGCTCCATGTTGAGCAGCTTTTTGTGAATATTCAGGTTCTCTTGTTACAGTTTCTGATGATTTAATATTATCTATAAGCTTACTAGTTTCTGAAGATTTGTCTATTATCCAACCATAATCTCCACCTTCAACTTTAACTGTTTTACCTACAGAAGTATTAAAACTTCTTGTTGCATAATAAGTATTATACTTTTTTGCAAGAGATGTTACATAACTTGAAACTAAATCATTATTAATTTGAACATTCATATTATCATCAGTATAAAGCCACTTACTTATTGAAGTGCCTGTGACTGTTTCTGTACTATCTCCTATTTGATATGTTACATTAGCACTTGCATAAGAATTCATAGTATCTAATGCATTTTTAACTTCTTGAGAATCCTTGTTATATACAGGATTTTCATAGCAATTTTCACTATCAAGTTCTAAGGTTTGTACACCTTTTTCAACCTTATCCTTCACAGCAGACACCAAATTATCTTTTATAATCTTATTTCCCATAACCTCATCTTTAATAACAAAATTAGATCCATCATATTCTACTTTTGCATTTTGTGGATTGGTAACATTTTTTTCGTCTAAACAAGATAAACTATCAATGGTTTGTGATAATTTGTCTTGATTATAAGAAACATTAACCTCTAAATCACTATTTTTGCTGCTAAATACAGATACAATCCATAAAAAAGCCTTTTGCTTATTTTTTATTTCACTTATTTTGCCATCTGAAACATACTTAAGATCTATTTGATCTGATGAAATAGTTTCTGTTTTATCATCACGTTCTTTAAGTTCTAAAGTATAATTTTCAGTTTGTTTTGCAACCTCTGTTTCTACTTCATTAACTGTTTTTCCAGTAGCATTAATTCCATTAATAACAGTTCCAAAGTAAAAATGCTTTGTGAAATATATTGATGTCCCTATATAAATAACAAGTACAATTGCAAAAGTTAATATACCTGCTAACAATGCTGGACTAATTTTAGTTTTAGTCTTTTTACTTCTCATATTTATGATTTTCCTCCCACTGAAAACAAACTTAAATTATAAAATTTACTATTAACAAAATTTCACTATACTTTATATAATAACATTTTTTATAGTAAAATAAAAGCTATATTAATTATTAAAAACACCCGATATACCATCGCACAATCCTTGTGCTAATTTATTTTGATATGAATCACTTGTAAGTAATCTATCTTCATTTGCATTAGACATAAATCCCATTTCAATTAAAACAACTGGCACCTTAGACCAATTAAATCCAGTCATATCTTGACTTACAGTTATGCCTCTGTTTTTCATTCCCACAGTTGATGTAAGGGTATTTAAAATTTTCTTACCATATTCTGCACTTATATCACTAATATTATTTGCATAACCTACTTTTCCTGGTACAAGCATTGTAGCTCCATTAGCACTTGAACTATCTGCAGAATCGCAATGTATTCTAATAACTAAATTAGCATTGTTATTATTTCCAATCTCTGCTCTTTCTATGTTTCCCATGCTTTTACTATCATCAACTCTTGTCATTATAACATTAAATCCTTTAGCCTCTAGTAGAGGTTTTAATTTCATTGAAACTTGAAGAGTTACTACAGCTTCACGGACACCAGTTACAACCCCTTGGCATCCACCACCATCTTTTATTTTCATTATATTTGAATCAGGAGATTGTTGTTCCTTTTCAAGATTAGATGGACCGCCATGTCCAGGATCAATTACAATAGTCTTTTTCTCTGTATTAACATTATTATTTATATTAGCATTATTATTTGTTTTGTCTTCATCTGTTTTATGTTTATCAATTTTAGGTGGTGCATCTAGCGGAGAACTATCATTAATTGTTTCTTCTTTTACACTGACTGTACAAGTAGTTTCTTCAATTTCTGTATTTTCTACATAATCCTCTTTTGCTTCACAACCACATATTAATAAGAATAATGATGATAGTAAAACTATTAATATATTTTTTTTCATCCTATCACCCCATTAATGATTATATTAATTGTTACAAATATTTATAATTTTTCAAATAGTAAAACAATTTTATTAAACCAAAAAGCAGAATGTGCACAAATACACATTCTGCAGTATGGTAATAATAAATATTTCTATTTATTATAGATGCCAAATATCATCGTTGTATTGCTTTATAGTTCTATCTGAAGAGAAGAATCCAGCTTTACTGATGTTAACTAAAACTTTCTTGTTCCAAGCTTCTCTATCCTTATAATCTTCTAAAGCTATATCTCTAACTCTTATATAATCTTCAAGATCAAGTAATGTCATGAACCAGTCTTTAGATATTAATTCATGATGTAATCTTTCAAGATTTACTTTATCTCCAACCTTAAGCATCTGATCACTTACTAAGAAATCAACAAGTGGTTTAATGTTTGGCTTTTCGTAGAAATCTTTAGATACATAATCTGCTTTCTTATAATGTTCAATAACAGTTTCTGAAGATTCACCAAAGATGTAGATATTTTCATCTCCAACTAATTGATGAATTTCAACATTAGCTCCATCTTCTGTTCCAAGAGTTAATGCACCGTTTAACATGAACTTCATGTTACCTGTACCAGATGCTTCTTTAGATGCAAGTGAAATTTGTTCAGAAATATCACAAGCTGGTATTAATTTAGAAGCCTTTGTAACATTGTAGTTTTCTACCATAAATACATTTAAGTACTTATTAACTTCTGGATCATTGTTTATAATTTCTTGTAAGCAAAGTATTGCATGAATTATATCTTGTGCAATTATATAAGCTGGTGCAGCTTTTGCCCCAAATATTACTGTAATTGGAGTAGAAGGTTTCTTACCTGCTTTAATTTCTAAATATTTATTAATGATGTATAAAACATTCATTTGTTGTCTCTTGTATTCGTGAAGTCTCTTAATTTGAATATCAAATATAGAATTTTCATTTAAATCTAAGTTTTGAGTTTCTTTTAAGTACTTCTTAAGAGCTATTTTATTATTCTTTTTAATTTCATCAAGTTTTGCAAGAACATTCTTATCATCTACATATTTTGAAAGTTTTTCAAGTTCTTCAGCATTAGTCTTATATCCATCACCAATAAGTTCTGTAATATAATCAGCTAATTCGCTATTACAATGTAATAACCATCTTCTGAATGTTATACCATTTGTCTTATTATTGAACTTTTCTGGATATATGTCATAGAATGGTTTTAATTCTTCATTCTTTAATATTTCAGTGTGAAGGTAAGCAACACCATTTACGCTATATCCATAATGTATATCCATGTGAGCCATGTGAACTCTATTTTGATCATCTATAATTTGAACTCTTGGATCATTGTATTTAGCTTTTACTCTATTAGCAAGTTCAGTTATTATAGGCATTAATTGTGGAACAACCTTTTCAAGGTAAGCTATTGGCCATTTTTCAAGAGCTTCTGCAAGTATTGTATGGTTTGTATAAGCACAAGTCTTAGAAACTATTTCTATAGCTTCATCCATTCCTATTCCTTTTTGTCCAAGTAATCTTATAAGTTCTGGAATAACCATTGATGGATGTGTATCATTTATTTGAACGCATACATGTTCATGTAATTTGTGTAAGTCATATCCATTTTCTTCTGCTTCTAATATGATTAATTGAGCAGCATTACTTACCATGAAGTATTGTTGATAAATTCTAAGTAAGTTTCCAGCTTCATCACTATCATCTGGATATAAGAATAAAGTTAAGTTTTCTTTAATGTCATTTTTATCGAAGTTTATTCCTTCTTTAACTAATGATTCATTTAATGTATCGATATCAAATAATCTTAATTTATTTGAAGATTGATTGTATCCTGTTACATCAATATCATATAATGTAGATTTTAATGTAAATCCTCCAAATGGTACTTCAAAGCTTATATCAGATTTGTTAAGCCAGCCTTCACTTGTAATCCATGGATTTTTAACAGCCTTTTGTTTTCTGTCTTCAAATACTTGTTGGAATAATCCAAAATGATAATTAAGTCCTACACCATCACCATTTAATCCTAAAGTAGCAATAGAATCAATAAAGCAAGCAGCTAGTCTTCCAAGACCACCATTACCTAATGAAGGTTCAAGTTCAACTTCTTCAATATCAGTTAAAGCTTTACCATTGTTAGCTAAAACTTTTTTAACTTCGTCATAAAGACCTAAGTTTATTAAGTTGTTTGATAATAATTTACCAATTAAGAATTCTGCAGAAATATAGTATAATTTTCTCTTTCCTTTGTTAGTTCCCTTTGTTTTTATAGAATTTTTAGTTAATTCTAATAAAGCAAGGTATACTTCTTCGTTTGTAGCTTCGCTAATTGTCTTGTTAAATCTTTTCTTTAAAATTTCTTTTAAGTTACTTTCTACCATTAATTTTATCCCACCTTAAAATTTAAATTTTTATTTGGTCTTAAACTCAAAATTGATTATTTGATTTTTTACTATTATTTTACTAACAACAAGATTCTACATTTTTTATCATGTAAATTCTCATTACAAAAATTATTATACCAATTTAAAACAGATACATTTGTATATTTACTTACTATTTTGTTTATAAACCATATCAAATATAAAATATATTAATTTTTACAAACAATTTTGTTTTATAAAACCTATTATTTCATTAAGAGATGAAAAATATTGGTAGCAGTATTTTCTTATTTCCTCATCGCAAGGTAGCAAATCTTCTACATGAAATCCTATCATTCCAGCTTTATTTGCAGCTATTATTCCAGCTTTTGAATCTTCTATAACAATACAATTTTCATATTTCACTCTTAATTTATCTGCAGCTTTTTTAAATATTTCTGGATCTGGCTTAGAATTTAAAACATCATCACCACAAACAATAGCATTAAATTTATCACAAAGAACAGAACTTTTTATTTGTTTTTCTTCTCTTTCTTTTTTAGCAGAAGTAGCAAGGGCTATTTTAAATCCATTTTTCTTTAAAAAATCAATAATTTCAACAGCACCTTCTTTAAGGGGAATTCCCTCATCTACAGCATCAAAAAGCATTTTATCCTTTTTTATATACATTTCTTCTATAGGAATATCTTGGCCAAATTCTTTTTTAAATATTTCTTTAATAACCTTTCTACCTCTGCCCATTAAAGGTAAATATATTTCTTTTGTCATTTTATAACCATATTCATTGAATATTTCTATCCATTCTTCTAAATAAATTCTTTCTGTATCAAAAAGTACACCATCCATATCAAATATTACAGCTTTAACTTCTTTCACTTAAATTTTCCTCCCTTGTTTTAAGTGTAAACTGACTTCTTTACTTCATTTCACTTTCTTGTTCTTTATCACTTATAAATTTGCTTAATTAAGGATTAAGAATCAAGGATATTTTTGCTCCTTGCCTCCCAAAAAATTTTAATTGTATTTGTGGTGGGGCGGACAAGCCCCACCTTGCATAGCTTGCACATAAACTTATATAATAATTTAATTACGTCAATGCTCTAGACCTAAACAAAATAATTCTTAATTGCACCTTTGGTGCTGGCTTTAAACGCAGTGCAAAAGCCACTTAATTATTAATTATTTTTCTTAATTGGAATCTATATTTCACAATAAAAGGTAAAATTCTATGAAATCTTGAAAAAACTTTAGAAAAACTATCTGGAGAATTATACCCATATTTCATAGCAAGATCAATAACTGTAATATTACTAATCTCAAAAAAACTGCCTTTTAAAATTTAAAAGACAGCTTAAACTTACTTAATTGAACCAAATTCACTAAATGGATATACCTTTATTTGAGCCTTACCTTTTATTTCAGATCCATCAATATATGTTATTCCATATTTTGAATCCCATCTTCTAGAATCAAAAGAAACAGCTCTATTATCACCTAGGAAAAAGTACTTTCCATCTGGTACATCATACGTAAGAACAGGTGCATTTTCATTGTTTGGATCTGGATTTTTCACATAACTATCTTCAAGTTTTTCTCCATTCACATAAACATCAACATTATTTTTTATTTCAATATGATCTCCTGGAAGTCCAATAAGCCTTTTTATATAAAGCTTGTCTTCAGGAGTAAAATTAAATACTATAATATCTCCTCGTTTTAAATTATCTAAATTGTAAACTCTTGTTGCAATTAATTGATCTCCTACATTTAATGTTGGTACCATTGATGTAGATGGTATTTTTACTTTAAAAAATACAAATTGTCTAATAAGCAGCGCTAAAACTATTGCAATTACTATTGGAACTACCCAATCTGTTATAAAACCAATTGCTGAACTTTTTCCTTCTCCTTTATTACTCAAAATAAAAACTCTCCCTTCTTAATATTATGCATGAAATTATTATAATCCTAATTTTAATTCTAATAAATACATTTTTTAGTTAAAATTCAAAATATATTGTTTTTCCTCATTAATAATAACATTCAAAGCTTCTATAGTTTTCAAAATATCTCCATCAATATTCAATGAATGATTTGCATTTTGTATTATTAAAGTCTTAATATTATTAATATTTTTAATTTTTTCAACTGTTTCTTTACTTATCCAAGTGTCATTAGTACCTGTAATAACTAAGGATTCCTCACTAAGGCCTAATTCAAAAGTATTTTCAATAGGTGTTAAGTAAATATTTTTAACCTTTATATTTTTGCAAACTTCTTTTTGTATATGTATTTGAACAACAGTTCCAATGCTTTTCCCTATAAGAAGTATTTCTTCATATTTTTTGCTTGTATTTTCTATTGCTTCATTTAAAATTTTAATACTTTCTTTTATTATTACGTTAACTTCCTTATCTTTATCAAATTCCTTTCTAGCTATTTGAAATCCATAGTCTATAGCTAAGCAATCATATTTCATTTCAAGAGCAAGTCTTTTTGAATAATCTATAAGAGGTCTATCTGTTGAATAATTTATTCCCGGCAAAAGTACCGCTAGTTTATTACTATTATTGTTTATTATTTTATTATTAATTTCTACCTTCCAAAAAGATTTCACAAAATCACCTTATTTTCTATTATTTTTTATTCTTTCTATTGGAAATATTCCCATAACTATTGCAGATATTATTCCCTCAACTCCAGTTCCTGAAAAATTATACACAAGAGAATATATAAGAGAAGAGACTCCTTCTGGTGCTAACTCACTAAAAAATATAACTCCAGCCATAACATGAAAAATAGTACTTCCACCTTGTGGATAATGAATTACATTTATTAATGACAAAATATAACTAAGGGCAGCAAAAATACCTATTACAGCCATCTCTTTTATTTTAAACCTATAACTTCTTACATAAAATACATAAATAATTAATGGTATTATACATAAAAATATATTAAGCAAAAACATCTCTGCTACTTAAAATGTAATCAAATATAAACATTTTAAGAATTTTACTGTTTCAATGTATCTGCTTTTGTTATAAAAACTACTTGCATTTGATATGATACTCCACAGTCGTAAATTCCCGACTAGCCATCGGTACATACTTA
>JAAYQS010000145.1 GCA_012519155.1 Clostridiales bacterium | reverse complement strand
GGTTTATTTTGTTATAAAAAATAAAAGAAAAATACGTAAGAAAAATAAAAAAAATATACATAATATTCGATACAGTACGAATGTTAAAATAAAATATTTATTGTATCATTGACACGTACTTCTTATAATGGTAAGCTAAATTTAGTAATAAATTTAATAAAAATAAAATAAGTTAGACTTTGTAAAACCAACATTTATGAAAAATTGGAGGTATTTAAATGATTAATGTCAGATGCATTTTCGTTGAAAAAAAAGATGGATTCAACGTTGAGGCAAAAAGCTTACTAGAAGACTTTAAAAGCAATTTGAGAATGGAAAATTTAGAGGGAGTAAGAGTAATAAATAAATATACTCTAGGGGATGTATCAGAAGAATACTATCAAAAAGCACTTCATACAATATTTTCCGAACTTACAGTAGATAAAGTTTATGAGGAGGAATTGCCACTAGATAGTGATAGTGTAGCATTTGGTGTTGAATTTTTACCAGGCCAATACGATCAAAGAGCTGATTCGGCAGAACAATGTTTTCAGCTTCTTACATCAGGTGAAAGAGTAGAAGTAAAATCTTCAAAAGTTATAGTATTAAAAGGAAAACTTTCAAAAGAAGATATAGATAAAATAAAACATTATTATATAAATTCAGTAGATTCTAGAGAGGCAGATATTAACTCTAGAAGTTTAAAAGTAGAATCTAAAGAACCTTCAGATGTTCAAATCTTAGATGGGTTTATATCTAGCAGTGAAGAAGAATTAAAGAAATTCCATAAAGAGCAAGGACTTGCTATGAGCATGGATGATTTACTTATGATTCAAGATTACTTTAAAAATGATGAAAAGAGAAATCCAAGCATAACAGAAATTAAAGTAATTGATACATATTGGTCAGATCACTGCAGACATACCACATTCTCTACAGCAATTCAAGAAGTAGAAATTCAAGATAATAAATATACAGTTCCAATAAAAAAATCTTATGAAGCATATATTAAATCAAGAGATTATGTATATGGCAAGGATACAACTAGAAATATTACATTAATGGATATTGCAGTAATAGTAGTTAAAGAAATGAGTAAAAAAGGCTTGTTAGATGATTTAGATGTATCTGATGAAATTAATGCATGTTCTGTAAATATTGATGTTGAAACTAATGACGGAATAGAAAAATATTTATTAATGTTCAAAAATGAAACACATAATCACCCAACAGAAATAGAACCATTTGGTGGAGCTGCTACATGTCTTGGTGGGGCTATAAGAGATCCATTATCAGGAAGAACTTTTGTATATCAAGCAATGAGAGTTACAGGAGCAGCAGATCCAACAGTGCCAGTTGAAGAAACATTAAAAGGAAAACTTCCACAAAGAAAAATAACAATAGGAGCTGCTCATGGTTATTCATCATATGGTAACCAAATAGGATTAGCTACTGGTCAAGTTAGCGAAGTTTATCATCCAGATTATGTTGCAAAAAGAATGGAAATTGGAGCAGTTATTGCAGCAGCGCCTAAAGAAAATGTTATTAGAATGGAACCAAAGGTTGGTGATATTGTAATACTTCTCGGAGGAAGAACAGGAAGAGATGGTGTAGGTGGTGCTACAGGTTCTTCAAAGGAACATACTACTGAATCTATAGAAACATGTGGTGCAGAAGTTCAAAAGGGAAATCCACCAACAGAAAGAAAAATTCAAAGATTATTTAGAAATCCTAAAGTTGCAAAAATGATTAAGAGATGTAATGATTTTGGTGCAGGTGGAGTTTCAGTTGCTATTGGTGAGTTATGTGATGGACTTGATATAAACTTAGATAAAGTACCTAAAAAATATGAAGGTTTAGATGGTACAGAACTTGCAGTATCTGAATCACAAGAAAGAATGGCTGTTGTAATCGATGGAAAATTAAAAGATGAATTTATTAAGTGTTGTGCAGAAGAAAATTTAGAAGCTGTACATGTTGCAGATGTTACAGATAACGAAAGACTTAGACTATTCTGGAGAGGAAATGCAATAGTTGATCTTAAGAGAAGTTTCCTTGATACAAATGGAGCAACTCAAAAAACTGATGTTTTAGTAGAAGCACCAAAGGATTATCCATTTGAAGTTTCAGAAGATACTGATGTGGAAAAGACATGGCTTGATAATTTAAAGAATTTAAATATTGCTTCACAAAAAGGTTTAGTTGAAAGATTTGATTCAACTATAGGTGGTAGAACAGTGCTTATGCCATTTGGAGGTAAATATAATAAAACACCAGCTGAAGGTATGGCAGGAAAAATACCAATGTTTGATGGTAAGGAATGCAAAAATGCATCTTTAATGACATTTGGATTTAACCCACTTCTTGGTACATGGAGTCCTTATCATATGGCATTTTATTCAGTAATAGAATCAGTAACAAAGCTTACTGCTATGGGTGGTGACTACAGAAAAGCAAGACTTACTTTCCAAGAATATTTTGAAAGATTAGGAGACAAGGCAGATAGATGGGGTAAGCCATTTGCAGCACTTCTTGGTGCATATAGAGCACAGGAAGAATTATCTATTCCAGCAATAGGTGGTAAAGATTCAATGAGCGGAACATTTGATGATATTGATGTGCCACCAAGTCTTGTAAGTTTTGCTGTGGGATATGAAAAAGCCGATAATGTTATATCACCTGAATTAAAAAATGATAATTCAAAACTTGTTTTTGTTAAATCTGAAAAACTTGAAGATGGAATAATAAACATGGACAAGTTTAGAAAATCAATGACAAAAGTTTATGAACTTATTTCATCAAAAAAAGTAATATCTGCTTACTCATTAAAATTTGGAGGAGTTTCTGAAGCAATTACTAAAATGTCTTTAGGTAATAAGATAGGGGCTGAAATTGAAAACTTAACTAAAGATGATTTATTTGGATTAAATTATGGATCTTTAGTTCTTGAAATGGATAATGATATAGATTTAGATAATGCATTTGGTGATGTAGAATATAAGATTATTGGTAAAACTACAAAAGAACCTAAAATAGTATGCAAAGATTATAATGTAAACTTTAATATAGATGATTTAGATAAAACACTAGAAGAAAAATTAGATAATGTGTTTAAGATAAAAACTCCTGAAACTGGTAAAAAAGTAAAGGCTGTTTCTTATGATAAGAAAGTTGTGTCAGGACCAAAGGTTAAAATAGCAAAACCAAAAGTTGTTATTCCAGTATTCCCAGGAACTAACTGCGAAGATGACTGTACTAGAGCTTTTGAAAAGGCAGGAGCAGAAGTTAAACAAGTTTTACTTAGAAATTTAAATAAAGAAACTTTAAGAGAATCAATAGATAGATTAGAAAAGGAAATTAAATCATCTCAAATTATAATGCTTCCAGGAGGATTCTCTGCTGGTGATGAACCAGAAGGATCTGGTAAATTTATTGCTACAGCTTTTAGAAACGAAAAAATAAAAGAAGCTGTAATGGAACTCTTAAATAATAGAGATGGACTTATGCTTGGTATTTGTAACGGCTTCCAAGCCTTAATAAAACTTGGACTTGTTCCTTATGGAGAAATTTGCGATATAAAAGAAGATATGGCTACATTAACTTACAATAATATAAATAGACATATGTCTTCAATTATTAGAACAAGAATAGCTTCAACTAAATCTCCATGGTTTAATGAAGTTAAGGTGGGTGATATTCACAATGTAGCTATTTCACATGGTGAAGGTAGATTTGTTGCTCCTGAATCACTTCTTAAGAAATTAGAAGAAAATGGTCAAATAGCAACACAATATGTTGATTTTGATGGAAATGTATCTTTAGATATGCCATATAATCCTAATGGTTCTGTTTTAGGAATTGAAGGTATTACTAGTCCAGATGGTAGAATACTTGGTAAAATGGGACATTCAGAGAGAATTGGTAAAAATCTTTATAAAAATGTTCCAGGAAACTTTGATCAAAAGATATTTGAATCTGGAGTTAAATACTTTAAGTAATATTTTAAAATGCTTTAATAAATGTCTGAATGCATAAAATTTTATGTTTTATGCCATTCTCCATTTTTATATAATATATATAAATTATATTTGGAGGTTAAAAATGAAAGTTGCAATTATTTTCGGTAGTAAATCAGATACTGATGTTATGAAAGGCGCTGCTAATGCTCTTAAAGAATATGGAGTAAGCTATAAGGCTTTTGTACTTTCAGCTCATAGAGTACCTGAAAAACTTACAGAAACAATAAAAGAATGTGAAGCTGATGGATGTGAAGTTATAATAGCTGGGGCAGGTCTTGCTGCACATCTTCCAGGTGTTATTGCCTCTCAAACAGTACTTCCTGTAATAGGAATACCAGTTAAAGCAGCTCTTGAAGGAATGGATGCCCTTCTTTCAATAGTTCAAATGCCAAAATCAATTCCAGTTGCAACAGTTGGAATTAATAACAGCTACAATGCTGGAATGCTTGCAGTACAAATGTTATCATTAAAATATCCTGAAATTAAAGAAAAATTAATTGAAGGAAGAAAAAATATGAAAAAGAAATTTATTGAAGACAATGGGGAAGGAGTAGAACTATAATGGAAAAATTAGAAATGTTATATGAAGGAAAGGCTAAACAAATATATAAAACTGATAAGGAAGACGAAATAATAGTATACTATAAAGATGATGCAACTGCATTTAATGGAGTTAAGAAGGCTCAAATTGATAATAAAGGTGTATTAAATAATGCTATTACAACAATGATCTTTGAAATGCTTAATAAACATGGAATAAAGACTCACTTTATAAAAAAATTAAATGAAAGAGAACAACTTTGCAAAAAGGTTTCTATAGTTCCACTTGAAGTTATTGTTAGAAATACTGCTGCAGGTAGTATGGCAAAGAGACTTGGTCTTGAAGAAGGATATAAATTAAAAACAACTGTTTTTGAATTTTCATATAAAGATGATGAATTAGGAGATCCATTAATAAATAGATATCATGCTGTAGCTATTGGCGCTGCAACTTTCGAAGAAATTGATACTATATTAGATATGACTGCAAAAATAAATGATTTATTAAAGGAATTCTTTGCAAAATTAAACATAAATTTAATTGACTTTAAAATAGAATTCGGTAAACTTCCAAATGGAGAAATAGTATTAGCTGATGAAATTTCACCAGATACTTGCAGATTCTGGGATGCTACAACAGGTGAAAAACTTGATAAAGATAGATTTAGAAGAGACATGGGAAATGTTGAAGAAGCTTATGTTGAAATTTTAAATAGAATTAAAGGGGAGTAATTATGGTAACTGACTTTGATTTAATTTTAGATCCAAGTTTAGACAAATTTAAGGACGAATGTGGTGTATTTGGAGTTTATTCACCAAAGCCAATGGATACTGCTGGAATAACTTATTATGGTCTTTACGCTCTTCAACATAGAGGTCAAGAAAGTGCAGGTATTGCAGTATCAGATGGTGAAAAGATAGAAATGCATAAAGGCCTTGGGTTAATTACAGATGCATTTAAGGATAAAAATGATTTACATAAACTTAAAGGAAATGTTGCAATAGGTCATGTAAGATATTCAACAACTGGTGCAAATACAGTAGAAAACTCACAACCACTTGTTTCTAATTCTAAAATTGGTACAATTGCTATGGCTCATAATGGTAATCTTGTAAACGCTGATGTTATAAGAGAGCTTTTAGAAGAAGGTGGTCATATATTCCATACATCAATTGATACAGAAGTAATAGCAACACTTCTTGCAAGAAGTGCAGCAAAAGGTATGGAAAGAGCCGTAGTTGATGCAATGCAGGCAGTTAAGGGAAGCTTCGCTCTTGTTATAATGACAAAGGATAAATTAATAGGTGCAAGAGATCCTCATGGAATAAGACCTCTTTGTATTGGTAAAATTGATGATGCATATATATTATCATCTGAAAGTTGCGCTCTTGATGCAGTGGGAGCAGATTTTGTTCGTGATGTAAAGCCAGGGGAAATAGTTGTAATAGATGAAAATGGAATTAAATCAATTACATATGCTGAAAGTACAGGATGTCAAACTTGTTCTTTTGAATATATTTATTTTGCTAGACCTGATTCTACAATAGATGGTCTTGATGTATATACAACAAGAGTTAAATTTGGTGAACAGCTTTATAAAGAACATAAAATTGAAGCTGATCTTGTATGTCCTGTGCCAGATTCAGGAATACCAGCAGCTATAGGTTATTCAAAAGCATCAGGAATTCCTTTTGAAACTGGATTTATAAAAAATAGATATGTAGGAAGAACATTTATATCACCTTCACAAGAAGTGAGAGAAAGAGCTGTAGCTGTTAAGCTTAATCCGTTAAAAGTAAATGTTCAAGGAAAAAGAGTTATCCTTATAGATGATTCAATAGTAAGAGGAACTACATCTAAGCATTTAGTTGATGCAATGAGAAGAGCAGGAGCTAAGGAAGTACATTTACTTATTTCAGCTCCACCAGTAAAATTCCCTTGTTACTTTGGTATTGATACTGCATATAGAAGTGAACTTATTGCGGCAAATCATACTATAAAGGAAACTGAAGAAATACTTGGGGCAGATACATTAGGATATTTAAGTATGGATGGAATGTATAAATGTTTATCTGAAAAGAAAGGTTTCTGTGTTGGATGTTTTAATGGAGTATATCCTGTAGCGCCACCAATTGAAGCTGGAAATGGAAAAGAAGAATAATCTTGAAAGGTAGGGTAATAAATGATAACTTACAAAGATTCAGGTGTTAACATAGAAGAAGGATACAAAAGTGTAAAGTTAATTAAGGACCTAGTAAAACAAACATATAGCAAATATGTTTTAAATGGTCTTGGCAGTTTTGCTGGAATGATAGAACTTCCAGAAGGATATAAAAAACCAGTTTTAATATCAGGAACTGATGGTGTTGGAACTAAGCTTGATATAGCATGTAAAAAGAAAAAATATGACACTGTAGGTATAGATTGTGTTGCAATGTGCGTAAATGATATATTATGTCATGGTGCAAAACCATTATTTTTCTTAGATTATATTGCATGTGGAAAACTAGATTCAAATGTTTCTGCTGACCTTGTGAAAGGTGTTACAGATGGATGTCTTCAATCTGACTGTGCACTAATTGGTGGTGAAACTGCTGAGATGCCAGGATTCTACAAAGAAGGAGACTATGATATAGCAGGATTTGCTGTAGGTATAGCTGATAAAGATAAAATAATAGATGGAAGCAAAATTAAAGAAGGAAATAAACTTATAGGTATTGCTTCTTCAGGAATTCACTCAAATGGATTTTCTCTTGTAAGAAAATTATTTACAGATTTAGATATGGAATTTAATGGAGAAGAAGTATGGAAAACTCTTATAGTTCCTACTAAGATTTATGTGAAACCAGTATTAAAGCTTTTAGAAAAATATGATATTAAAGGTATGTCTCATATTACTGGTGGTGGATTTATAGAAAATGTTCCAAGAATGTTTAATGGAAATAATTTTACAGCAGTAATAAATAAAGACAGTTATCCAGTATTACCTATATTCGACAAAATGGTTGAAATGGGCGTAGATAGAGATCATATGTATAATACATTTAATATGGGAATTGGATTTGTAATGGCTGTTGATGAAAAAGATGCAGATAATATTATAAAAGACCTTCAAGATATGGGAGAAAAGGCTTATGAAATAGGTCATGTTATCTCTGGAGGTGAAGGTATTTGCTTAAAATAGCAGTTTTAGTTTCTGGTGGAGGAACAGATCTTCAATCAATAATAGATGCTGTTGAAAATAAAACACTTAAAAATTGTAAAATAGAAATGGTTATTGGCAGCAAGGAAGGAATATATTCTCTTGAAAGAGCTAAAAAGCATAATATACCTAGTTATGTTGTTAGCAGAAAAGAATATGGAAAAGAGCAATCTGATAAAATTCTTGAATTAGTTGAAGGTAAAGTCGATTTAATAGTACTTGCAGGCTATTTATCTATACTTGATGGGAAAATTTTAGATGTATACAAAAATAAGATAATTAACATTCACCCATCACTAATTCCTTCATTTTGTGGTCCTAATATGTATGGACTTAAAGTTCATGAGGCTGTAATAAAAAAAGGAGTTAAATTTTCAGGATGTACAGTGCATTTTGTAAATAATGAAGTAGATGGTGGAGCAATAATACTTCAAGAAGTTGTACCTGTTTATTTTGAAGACGATGCAGAAACACTTCAAAAGAGAATACTTGAAAAAGAACATATAATTCTTCCAAAGGCTATAGGTCTTATTGTTGATAATAAAATATCTATTATTGATGGAAGAGTTAAGATTAATTAAAAATAAAAATTAAGGAATTAAGTATATCTTATTTCCTTAATTTTATTTAATCATAAAAATATATGTATGGAGGAGAATATAATGAATTTATTATTAATAGGTTCAGGTGGAAGAGAACATGCAATAGCTTGGAAACTTGCAAAAAGTAATAAAGTATCAAAAATATATGTGGCACCAGGAAATGGTGGAACAGCTTTTGAAAATAAATGTGAAAATGTGAACATAACTGATATAGACGAACTTGTAAAATTTGCAAAGGAGAAAAATATATATTTAACTGTAGTAGGGCCAGAAGATCCACTTACAAAAGGAATTACGGATAAATTTAAAGAAGCAGGACTTAGAATTTTTGGACCTGATAAAAATGGTGCACAATTAGAGGGAAGTAAAAGTTTTTCTAAAGAATTTATGAAAAAATATGGAGTCAAAACTGCTGAGTATGAAGTGTTTACAGAAGCGCCTAAAGCTCTTAAGTATTTAGAAAAATGCTCATACCCAGTAGTAATAAAAGCAGATGGTTTAGCTGCTGGTAAAGGCGTTTCAATATGTAGTACAAAAGAAGAAGCAAAAGATGCTATAAACGATTTTATGGTTAATGATATATTTAAAGGTGCAGGTCAAAAAGTTGTAGTAGAAGAATTTTTAGATGGAGTAGAAGCTTCAATTTTATCTATATGTGATGGACATACAATAATTCCATTTGTATCTGCTAAAGATCATAAGCAAATTTATGATGGTGGTAAAGGACCTAATACAGGAGGTATGGGTGTTTTAGCACCTAATCCATATGTTACAGATGAAGTTTTAAAGGATTTTGAAGAAAATATTATGAAAAATACTTTAAAAGGAATTCAGGAAGAAGGATTTGATTTTAAGGGAATTATTTTCTTTGGTCTTATGATAACAAAAAAAGGAACATATTTACTTGAATATAATGTAAGAATGGGAGATCCAGAAACTCAATCAGTTTTAAGTTTAATGAATAGTGATTTGTTTGAAGTTATAGAAGCTGCACTTAATGAAAAATTATCAGAAACTACAATTAAGTGGAAAAATGAAGTATGTATAAATGTTGTACTTGCTTCAAAAGGATATCCTAAGAAATTCAATAAAGGATATGAAATAAAAATAGATGATTCTATAAAAGACAAAGTATTTGTAGCTGGTGCTGTAGAAGAAAATGGAGTTTTAAAAACAAGTGGTGGAAGAGTTTTATCAGTTGTTGGACATGGAAAAACTTTAGAAGAAGCAAGAAAAGATGCATATAACAATGTAAAACTTGTTTCATTTAAAGATAGTTATTATAGAACTGATATAGGTATATATAAATAGTTTTTTTGTATTAAGGCTACTGGAGAGAATATAAATTTATTCTATATTCTCTGCAGTAGTCTTTTTTGTAGAAGTAGTTATTAAAATGGAATATGTAGTTTATTGATTTGTACTACTTAGTTGTAAAGTCTGTAATAAAGTTGTATTATATAAATAATGATTATACATAATGTAGTAAGCATTTTAAAATATTTAACTTTGGGGGGAAAAAAATGATAAGGTTTACTAAAAAATTAATTTGTTTAATGTCAGTAGCAACTGTAGTTTCATCTACAGTAATTGTTCCAGTATCTTCTGCAGATGCTTCAGTATTAGATTCACAAATATCTCAGTTAGATCTTTCACATTATAATTCTATGTTATTACCTAATGTTGATAGTAAAGTTGAAAAAGCTCAAGGACCAACAGACAATGGACTTGCACAAAGTGTAGGGGATGGATGTATTTTACATGCATGGAATTGGTATTTTTCTTCCATTAAAAATTCAATGAAAGAAATAGCTGATGCTGGTTTTACTGCTGTACAAACTTCACCATTTCAACCTAATAAGGATGGTAAATTTGGTGATACAGCTGGATGGTGGAAATATTATCAACCTTATAGTTTTTCTGCATCAGGAAATAATCTAGGTTCACCTGAAGAATTTAGGGCAATGTGTGAAGAAGCCCATAAATATGGTGTAAAGGTCATTGTAGATGTAGTTGCAAATCATTTGGCTAATAATACTGGTAAAATGTTTAATCAAAAAGCTGATAGAAATGGAAATATTCCAGCTGAAATAAGAGATAATGATGCATTTTGGCATAATAATGATTTAACAGAGTCTAGTGATGGAAATAGATATGTTATGACAAATGCACCAATAGGTATGCCAGATCTTAATACAGGTAATGAGGATCTTCAAAAGATTATATTTAAATATCTTAATGATGTTCAAAATCTTGGAGCTGATGGATTTAGATTTGATGCAGCTAAGCATATTGAACTTCCAGAAGATCAAAGTAATTTTAAAAGTAACTTTTGGCCTAACCTTGTTTCTGCAACAAAGGCCGTAAATAAGGATGTATTTTTATATGGTGAAATATTAAATACTCCAGGACCTATAAGTATAGATTATTATACAAAGAGAATAAGAGTTACAAATAATAAGTATGGTCAAACTTTAAGAAACTGCGTTACAGGAAGGAATGCATCTGGACTTTGCAACATGTCTAATAATGAATTTGGTAAAGATGCAAAAACATGGATAACATGGGTTGAATCTCATGATACCTTTGCTGGTGAATATGGTGAACATACATCAGGTTTTAGTACAGATGATATACATTTTTCTTGGTATGCACTAGCTGCAAGAGCTGATGCGGTTCCTTTATATTTTGCAAGACCTAAAGTATTTCAAGGCAGTAATCAAAGAGGAGCTGGTTTCGCAGGTTCTGCACTTGGTGAAGATGATGGTCAATGGAAAGATAAGGGAGTAGCTGAAGTAAATAAGTTCCATAATTATTTTGCAGGAACTGGTGAATATGCATCATCTATGGCAGGCAATAAGGTATTTGCTGTTGAACGTGGTAGTACTGGTACAAGCAATTTTGAAGGTATAGTTTTAGTTAACCTTGACAGAGGTGCAAAAGATATAAGTGAAAGCTGTCATATGAAAGATGGTACATATACAGATCAAATGACAGGAAGTAACTTTACAGTATCAGGTGGTAAAATATCTGGTAAAATAGGAGATAGTGGTGTAGCTGTAGTTTATAATGCAAAACCTTCAACAGCTGCAAAAGTTTCTGCGTCAGTTTCAAGCCGTTCATTTACTGAGGATGGAATAAGCGTTACATTAAATACTTCAAATACAAAGAAAGCTACTTATAGCATAAATGGAG
>JAAYQS010000144.1 GCA_012519155.1 Clostridiales bacterium | reverse complement strand
TTATATGACACCAGTAGAATATAGAATTTCTAATATGACCGAATAATAACTGTATAAAAAAGTGTTGACAATCCATAACTAAGTATTAATAATTAAGAATTCAGGATATTTTTATATTGCATTGGTAGACAAGCTACAATTTCAAGGCATACAATAAAATCTATATAAGATTTAATTAAGTTAATGTTTTGGACCCAAACACAATAATTATTAATTATCTCTTTGGAGATTGGCTTTAAGCAAAGCGAAAAAGCCACTTAATTATTAATTCTTAATTTTACAGCTACAATTTCAAGGACTACACTTAATTAACATGCATAAAATATAAAGAAAAGAAAAATGCTATCGATAAATTAATATATACTTAGGTAGGTGATTGTCTTGTATTCAAAGGAATTTTATTCAGAAGAAATATATAAAGATGTTATGAAACTATGGAAAAATTTCAAACATGATATTAAACATTCAAATAGATTTTTTGTAGGAGAAGAAATTGTTAAACTTCTTGATGAAATAAATATGTCAAGTAAAAATTTTAACAGTGATTATAATATAATGTCTGGATACACAATAGAAAATACATTGTTTTATAGAGCAAGAATAGGAAACTTTATTCATTCTAGTAATAAGGAAATGCTGTCACCGCCTATGAATAAAGCTACATCAGGTCGTTGTAATCCTATGGGCATATCATATCTTTATTTAACAAATAATGTTGAAACAGCTATAAATGAAGTAAAGCCTACCAAAGGAGATATAATAACTATTGCTGAAGTAAATGTAAAAAAAGATAGAATATTTTCTTTTAATATTTTAAAGTATTTTAATGAAAAAAAATCTGATGAGTATTTAAAATCAAAGAAGCTTGAAGTACTTATTGATATTATTAATGATGATTTATCATCAATAATAAAATCAAAAAAAGATATTGATTATCTTCCATTTCAATTTTTAGCAGAATATATAAAGAAAAGAGGGTATAATGGATTTTCTTATAAAAGTGTAATGTGTGATAATGGCGAAAATTTTGTTTTCTTTAATAATGATGGAGTTGAAATTATTAAAAAGAGCATATACAAAATAAATAAGGTTAAATATGCTTATGAAAAAATCTCTACTTAAAATTGTCTTGTATGAATTTATATTTAGGTTATATAATAATTGTATTATGTAAGACTATTGTCTCAAAAAAGAGAGGTATATAATGAAAACATTGTTTTTTACAATTAATGACCATGTTAATATGGACAAGAATTATAATTTTTCTGCATTAATTGAAGATGAAAATAAAGTGGTCCTTAATTCTATGGTAAAAACATTAGAAACAGACAAAGGTGATATTTTAGAAATATTATCTAAAGATTATGAAAGTATAATTACGTTTAATAATAAAATGAAAAAAGAACTTCTTGAAACATTTTATGATAATAAGGAATTATTGAAAGTTATTGAGGAAATCAATTGTATAGAAAATTTATTAATAGATTCTTGTGAAAATTTGCATCATGTAAATAATATTAGCTTAGGACAATTAGTCCTTGGTTATGATATTCTAAAGCCAGATATAGAAGATGAACTTGAAGATGTATACAATCTTATGAATGTATATAATGCTTTTAAAATAAATGAAATTTTTAATTTAGAAGTCTTAAGTGTAAATAATAAACATAATAATTTGAAAAAAAATAGTATAAACTTATTAAGAGAAGCTAAAACATCAATATATGTTGACTTTGAATTTGATATTGAAAATAGACAAAAGGCAGAGTTTATTTCAATAGGTGCTGTTGTAACTTTAGATGGTGTAAAAATTAAAGATTCTTTTTATAGTCTCATTAATACTGTAAATAAAAAAAATTTATCAAAAACATGTATGGAAATAACCCATTTAACTCAGGATGAAGTTGATAATGCTGATAATTTAAAGGATGTTATGAACAAATTTGCATTATGGATAAATAAATATTTAAGAAATGGCATAATATATAATTGGGGCAATTTTGATAAAGTAGCTTTAAGTAAAATTTTAAAAGGCAATGGTTTAGGTTTTATATATAATAAAATTTTTAAGAAAATGTATGATATACAAGTTGAAATTTCAGAAAATCTTACTTTAAATAATGAAGTTATATCAAAATGTATAGGTCTTGAAAAAATGAAAGAAATGTATAATATTTCAGGAAAGGTAAAACATAATGCATTAGATGATGCTATAGATTTAATGAAAGTTGTTCATGCGTATAAAAATTATGATTATGATCCACTTATTTTACGTAAAATGTATAAAGAAGCTATGAGAAAAACTTTTTTATGGAATTATAATTTTACCAATAAGGATTATAGTATTACATATAGTATTGTGTGTTTTATTAAGTCATTAAAGGCTGATATTCCCATTGATGAACTTAAAAAAACTTACAAGAAAATTAAATTTAACTTAGTAAAAGACATTCCAATGGAATTTGTAATATGTTTTTTAAGTAATGATGACATAAAAAAATATGTTCTAAAGGTAGATTATGATAGGAGGGATTTAATTAAATCCTTTGTAAAAATTGATTTGCCAGAAATTATAGAACAAAAAATAATAATATAAATATAAGTGGTTTCTTATGAGACCACTTATATTTTAATAAGCTTATGGAAAGAGAGGTAAAATTGTGCTATTAATAAAAGATTTCAACATAAATAGAGAATCAATATTTAATATGGGAATTGAGAGAGAAACATTAAGGGTAAATGAAAAAGGTGTTATTTCAAAAAAAGATCATAAATTATCCTTTGGAAATAAAATAACCAATCCATATATTACAACTGATTTTGCTGAAAGTCAGCTTGAATTTGTAACACCACCACTAAAATCATCTAAGGATATATATGAATTTATGAATGTCCTTTATGATATATGTGCAAATGAATATAAAGATGAATACCTATTTCCTTTATCAATGCCTTGCGTATTTGATTCTAATGTTAAAATTGCTCAATATGATAGTAGTAAAGTTGGATTAAAAAACAAAAACTATAGAGAAGGATTGCTTAAAAAATATGGATTATTTAAGCAGCTTATATGTGGTATACATTATAATTTTTCTTTTCAAGATGATTTTTTGAATAAATTATATTTAAATTTTAACAGTGAAATGTCTTTTAAAGAATTTAAAAATAAATTATATCTTGATTTAGCAAAAAAATATAGCTATTATAGGTGGTTTATAGTATATGTTATGGGAGCTACTCCAATTTTCAATTTAGATAGCCAAAAAACAAAAGAATATACAAATGGAATTTCTTTTAGAAATAGTTCCTTTGGATATAATAATAAGCATAAAGTATTTTTAAATTATAATTCAATAACAGAATATGCAAAATCAATAAATGAAAATATACAAAGTGGAATAATTTCAGAATATAAAGAATTATACTCATCTGTTAGAATTAAATCTAAAGAGAATGATGGAAATCTTGAAAGCTTAATTAATGATGGAATAGAATATTTAGAATTTAGAAATATTGATATTAACCCTTACTGTAAAACAGGAATAGAGAAAGATCAAATAGACTTTTTAAATATATTTATGTTA
>JAAYQS010000143.1 GCA_012519155.1 Clostridiales bacterium | reverse complement strand
TATAAATATATTTATAGCATTTGGTAAATATTGAATTTTATTATTAATAAATATTTTTGAATTTAATATATTTATTAACTTTATTTTATATTCCTTATCAAATATACAATCTTTATTGCAATACACAATGTCATCAACAATAGGTCTAAATGGTTCCATAAGATCACACGACAAATTAAAATGATTAAATTCATTTTTATGATGAATACCTAACTGAGTAATATTTCCATTAGATACTACTTCTCTATTAAAATTAGATAACAAGATTGAATATCCATAATCTAGAGCTGAATTAATATCATTACACTCATCTCTATTAAAATCCATTCCAAATAAGCTATTAAAATAAACTTTTGCACTATGACCTTCTCTATTTGTTATATCACCATTATGTACTTCTTCAATGTTATGGAGTAATTTTTGCCAATTATCTTTATGATATTTTTTTAAAACAGAACTTTGATTGAATATTTTTTGTTTTACTATTTCATCCCATATTTTATTTTTAACATTATCCTCCCACTTACTTTGAAGATATATTTTTTTACTACTATTATGTGACCCATAGTATTGCATAATTTCTCCCTTAGGATTATGTCTTTCATCACAAAAAACAACCTTTATCTTTCTATTCATTAGTTCATTTACAAGAATACCAGTAATAGATACATGTACTGCATCTATTACTATAGTATTTATCTCTGACAAATGAATCAAATTAATTTCACTATTTTTAATTACTAAATGATTATTTTTATATGTCAATTTACACTTATTAGAAATAACCACAATTCGCCAGCTCATATTAATATTTCTCCTCTCTTGTAAACATTCCGGTAACTGATTGATAAATAAATACAGTTTTATCTATGTTAATAATTTTGCCATTTAACCTTCCTTCTCTATCTGTACATTTTACAAGAGCATCCTTTTCTTCTTTTGATAATTTAGATACTATTTCCTTATTATTTAATACAGTCAAATTTGCATTTTGACTATTTGCTTTAGTTACCTTTAATAATTCAAGAATAACTTTTTTCTTATCTTCTAATGATAAATTGGCAAATACTTTTTTATTAGAAGATACTTTTAAGAATATGTTATTAAAAATAGGGTATTGAGTATTAATTTTAAACAATATCTTATCTAAAGTTTCTATTAATTCACTGTCAGTAACTTGATAATTATTGTTTATATTATAAATTACTCTTTCTGCTTCAGTGTCCAATATAAGTTGTTTTGCATTATGCAATTCTGTTGTTGCTACTATATAGAAATATCCATTATCATTTTTTATTAATTGATATTTTAATATTTTATCCTTTAATATTTTTACATTATCTAGTTTAACTACATCTTCAAAATATTTTATTAGTTTTTCTTTAGAATCGCCTATTATATAACTATACCTTACAGGTACACTCACTAATGCCTTTTGTCTTTTATTTTTCTTTGTAAATTCTACTATAGAAGAATATGCTGTTAATTCTCCACTATAATGACCATACTTATATACATCCAAATTATTTTTTAATGGAATAGCCTTATCTGATTTTTCATTTGGCTTTAATTTAGGACAAATAGTCTCATTAAAAAATTTATCTTTATTTGTACTTACTTTCTTAGTTACAAAAAAATCCTTGTAATTTAATTGTTTTTTTATTAAATCTATTGACTTATGTGCATTCCATATAATTATGCCATCATCCTCATTTATATAATCCCTATTCATACTTCCAATTATGAATCCATATTTGTTCTTTCTATCATATTCATCTTTATTTTTATTATAATAATCTGCATATTTTCTATATTCATCATAAATAAACTCTTTTTCTAATTTAGGAAATCTTCTTAAAATATAATTTCCAACAACAGATGTTATAAAAGCATCTTTTGCATGATGGTAGTCATTTATATTTCTATTTTTGTATATTTCATAACGCTTTTTGAAATCATCTACTAATTTTGCCTTAATTGCAACTATATTAACTCCGTGCTTTTCATAACAATTTACAAGTAAATTTGTAATATGCTTAGTAATTTGTCTAGTTTCAACTAACTGCCTGTTAATAAAGCCTTCCTCTTCACCTCTATTTAGGCTATACTTCATTAGATTATTATATTTTTTACTACTAATCAATCCCTTTTCCTTGAGATATTTCCACCATGTCTTTATTTCATTTGACACAAAGTTTACAGGCATTTTTTGATTTGATCTTTCTTGATTATACTTCTTCTTAACTAAAACTAAATTATCAATACTATCATCTTTAATTAAGGATTGATATATAATATGGTCTGTTTCATATTCACTTAATGAATTAAAATCAAGTTTTTCTCCTGAATACATACATTTACCTAATTGCATAAAGTACAATAATTGTCTTTTATTTATAGATTTACATTCCTTAAGTTCTTTCTTTGAATCATCATTAATATAGGAACTATTGATATCTTTCAAATCCTTGTATAATCTTTCCATTGTCTTTTTTCTTGTGTTAGTAGTTTTAGACTCTTCATCACTTCTTGGCACCTCCAAAAAAATGTTTTCTGGATATGCCCCCATTACTTTAATTATTTCTTCCACTATTTTGATTGCTTGCCAAACACCTCTTTTTATTTTGGGAGAGCCTTGTAAATCACTAATTAAATTATCATATGACATTTCAATGGAGCTATTTGTTTTATTTTCTTGCTTTATCTTTTTGTCAAACCCATACTTACTGCTATTTATTATTTGCATAAAATTTAATGACGTATCTTTTAGTATATCCAATATTGTTTTTTTATTTTGATAAGAATCGATAATATATATACCATCTATTAACTTTTTAGACAATCTTGCCCAACCTGTATATTTTAATTTTACTATTCTGTTTATCTGTTCCTTATTTTTATATATATCTGGATATTCCACTTGAATCTTTCTAAATAATATTTTCTTATCTGTAAATATTGTTATCCACTCTATTATCTTTTCTATCATAGGAAGATTTTCTTTTTTAATTTCTCCAAATATCTTTAAAAAATCTATATATGCACTAAAGGATGATGCTGCTTGCTTATCCCCTTGCAATCCTTCAACTTTTACATCACTAGAATCTAATTGATGATAATTCTTATACCATTCTATTATGTCTTTTTCCTTTACAATCTTCTTCTTTAAAAACAGCTTCTCTTTTAAATCCTCTTTAAGATTTTTACTAAGTTTCTTATTATTTATTCTAATTTTATTAATCTCGTTATAATACATATATTCAGAAAATAATATAGAATTTCTTGGAAGTACATCTTCTTTTAATAAATAACTACATTTATTAGTCATCCTTTTAATAAATGTTTCTGCAGTTAAATCAATATCTACTATTTCATCTATATTCCAAGGATATATTTTTTGATTTTTTGTACCATTCTTTCTTTCTAGCCATGCATACTTACTATTTACGTTTAATGGTCCTACATAATATGGCACCCTAAAAGTTAACAATTTTATAATTTTCTCTTTATTGTCTTTTATACTTTTGTAATATTTTGACTGGTTATCTAAAATAATAGCTAACTCACTTTGATTAAGTTGGTAAGGAATACCTGCATTATCCTTTGTATTTTGAATAACTAAAAAATTATCATTATCTATATCATTTATTATTTCATTTTTTTCCTTAATCATATAATCATCATTAAGCCTTTCTTCTATAAATGTCTTAATTTTTTTGTAAAATAATTCTTTTATACTGTTATTACCTTTAGCTTTATCTTTATTCTTAATGTATGATTCATAATTTACATCAAAATCTTTATTTTTGAATATTTCCTCATAAAAAGACATACTATAATTTTTAATTAAATCCTTTAAATTACTTAACTGTTTATTGAACCTTTCAAATCCCTTTACCTTAGCCATAGAAATATATTTTTCACCATCTAATACGTTTTCAAGAATAACCCAATTGTATATTTCTTGCATTGTTTCAATGACTTCATACATATCACCAAGTACATTCCTAGCTTCTTCTAACTTTTCATCTATATCTTCATCTGAAAACTTGAAACTCAAATTATTTTCAAATATCTTCATAGTAAATATTTTACTCAAATCTACCTTTAATCCAACTATCCCATTAAAAATATTACTTAATTGATTTTTATATATTTTATTATTATTTCTTAACATTTCTACTTTCTTTGATTTTGACTGATTTTTAATTGTAAGTATTTCTTTTATTTCTTCTGGTGATAAATCTATATTAGCTATATCATATTTTAAGCAATTATCTATTAGCTCTTGAATTGTTATTCCAATATTATCAGTGATTTCACTAAAATTTTGACCTTCATATAAAAAATTACCTCTATACTTAATAATATTATGTAAAGCCAAGTATACTAATCTAATATCCTTTTGACTACTATCTTCAATTAAT
>JAAYQS010000014.1 GCA_012519155.1 Clostridiales bacterium | reverse complement strand
TTGAAGACTACAAGGTTGATAGGTCAGAGGTGTAAGTGTGGTAACATATTAAGCTGACTGATACTAATAGGTCGAGGGCTTGACCAAATAAACAAAGAAGGCAAGTATATGTGCAATTTTGAAAGAATAAATCTTTCAAATTGGTGTTGACAATTCAGGAAGAACCTATTATAATACTTATTGTATTATCTGGTGATTATGGTGTAGAGGAAACACTCCTTTCCATTCCGAACAGGACAGTTAAGCTCTATAGCGCTGATGGTACTGCATGGGGGACTGTGTGGGAGAGTAAGACGTCGCCAGGTTCAATTTGGATCTTTAGCTCAGTTGGTTAGAGCAACCGGCTCATAACCGGTAGGTCCGGGGTTCGAGTCCCTGAAGGTCCACCATTCTTGGGGGTATAGCTCAGCTGGGAGAGCACCTGCCTTGCACGCAGGGGGTCAAGGGTTCGAATCCCTTTATCTCCACCATATTATAAGCTATGAATTTATTCATAGCTTTTTTTGTTTTATATTTTAGTAAAATTGCAATATTATTATGTAAATGATATATTAAATATAGTTGTAGGTGAAGTTTAATATGAATAGAATAAAACAACTTATATGGGCTATAACTTCTAGATATAAAAATATAGATGGAGATTTTTTGAAAAAATATTTAAATGAAAATGAACTTAGTTTGTTTAATAAATTAAATATTTCTGAAAAACATCATAGTATAAGGGTATGTAAAGATTCTATTGAATATATTAATAATAGTAGTATAAAAAACAAAATAGATACTAATAAAATGGCTAAAATTGCATTATTGCATGATATAGGAAAAATAAATAAATCATTAAGTGTATTTGATAAATGTATGGTGGTTATATTAGATAAGGTTACTAAAGGTGGTCTTAAGAAATTTAATAATAATATGAAGATAGATGTATATTATAATCATGGAAGAATGGCATATGAATTATTAAAAAATATAGGAAATTATGATAAAGAATTTTTACAAGCAGTACAAATGCATCATTCAAAAGAAACATATAAAAATATTTATTTACAAATACTAAAAGAGATGGATGATAAAAATTAAGCTTTAGGAGGGGTAACAATGGATTACGATGTGTTAATACTTGGTGGAGGAATTGTAGGTTGTGCAGTTGCTTATGAACTATCAAAATATAATTTTAATATTGCATTAATTGAAAAAAATTATGATATAGTAGATGATATATCATTTATAAATACATCAGTAATTTATGATGGCTCTGAAACTTGTAATGATGTTATGGCAACATTAGAAATGGGTGGTAGTAGATTAATTAAAGAAGCTTGCAAAAAATTTAATGTAGAATACAAGGATGTAGGAGCATTAAGAGTTGCATATACTACTGAAGAAGAAAAGAAAATAAGGGAATTGTATGATAACTCATTAAAAAAAGGAATTAATGATGTATCTCTTCTTTCTAAAGATGAAATAAAGAAAATTGAACCAAACTTAAAAGATGGATATAGGATGGGTATGTTTTCAAAAAATGTTTCACTTATAAATCCTTACGAATTAGCTATATCATATGGTGAAATAGCTGCTGATAATGGTGTTAATTTTAGATTTGATGAAGAAGTATTAAGCATCGAAAAAAATAAAAAGGGATTTAGAGTAGTTACTAATAAAAATAAATTTTCATGTAGAATTGTTATAAATACGGTTTTAAGTGATGAAGATTCACAATATAAAGAACTTAATGATTCTTTTAGAGTTATGAATTATTTTATTATAGATGAAAATATGAAAAATTCTCTAAATAATATAATAATAAATGAAAGTAATGAGGAAGAATTTGTAATGAATATTCCTAGCTTGCAAGGAGGCAACATAGTTGCAGTAAAGGATAATAGTGAATTAACTGTACAAGAAAAGATAAATAGATCAAGAAGAATTATAAATGATGTGGATGAAAAATATCTATGTATTAATTTTACAAATAAAAAAAATAATTTAATGGTTATTGATGATAGTGAACTTAAAGATGGATATATAAAAGTTACAGGAAGTCATTATGCAAAGGTAACATTAGCACCAGCAATAGCTAAGGCAATAACAGATACCATAGCTGAACAAAGTAGTGTTACTTTAAAAAGAGATTTTGTTGATAGAAGAAGGCAATTTTATAAATTTAAAGATATGACAAATTGTGAGCGTAATGAATTAATAGCTTTAGATAAGAGATATGGAAATATGATATGTATATGTAATCAGGTTACTGAGGGAGAAATTGTAGATAGTATTAGAAGGCCATTAGGAGCTAGAACTGTTGAAGGGGTAAAAAAAAGAACAGGTGCAGGACTTGGTAATTGTTTTGGAACATATTGTTCTAGAAAGATAATAAAAATACTTGCTAAAGAAATGGACAAAATGCCAACAGAGATAGTTGAAGATTCTAAGGAATCAAAAATATGGGTTAGTAGAATAAAGGAATTTGATGAAGTATAGAAGAGGCGATTATAATGAAAGATATTTTTACAAGTCTGATTAGAATAAAAGATGATGATAAACATAAAGTTGTATCAGTGAAGAGTAGTAAGGAAATTGACAGAACATTATTTATTGAATTTTCAAAGGTAATTTCAAGACTATATGTTAGTCCACCAATAGAAATTGGTCATGTAATATGTAGAAATGTTTTAAACACAGGGGTAGATATTATATGTACTAAAACAATAGAAAAAGAAAAAAATAATTATAAAAAATATTATATATATTGACAATTATATATAAAGTGTAATATAGTAATAATTGTATTTAAATAAAGTAAACTGTTGAAGAGGCTAGTAGTATTAATTCAATCTTAAGAGAGTCAGTGGTTGGTGTAAACTGATGTTTGTTTTTTTATGAATCCACCTTGGAGGGACTGTGATGAGCAGTACGGGAAATCGTTAATTTTTTTGAGTGGGTAAAATGAATTTATTTTACCAATTAGGGTGGCAACGCGGATATTATACTTTCGTCCCAATTTTTTGGGGTGGAAGTTTTTTTATTTATAAAAATTATTAAAAATATAAGTATATATAAGGGAGAATATTTATGTTAGATTTAAAGTTTTTAAGAGAAAATCCAGATTTAGTAAAGGAAAATATTAAAAAGAAATTTCAAGATGAAAAACTTAAAATGGTAGATGAAGTAATTGAACTTGATGCTGAAAGTAGAAAAGTTCAAACAGAAGCAGATGAACTTAGAGCAAACAGAAACTCAGTATCTAAAAAAATTGGTGCATTAATGGGGCAAGGTAAAAAAGAAGAAGCACAAAAATTAAAAGAACAAGTAACTAAAGATGCTGATAGACTTAATGAATTACAGGAAAAAGAAACAAAACTTCAAGAAGAAGTAAGAAAAAGAATGCTTGTTATTCCTAATATAATAGATCCTTCAGTACCAATAGGTAAGGATGATAGTGAAAATGTTGAAGTTGAAAGATTTGGTGAACCTAAAGTTCCAGATTTTGAAATTCCATATCATACAGATATAATGGAAAAGTTAAATGGTATAGATTTAGACAGCGCAAGAAAAGTTGCTGGTAATGGTTTTTATTATTTAATGGGAGATATAGCAAGATTACAATCAGCTATACTTTCTTATGCCAGAGATTTTATGATAAATAAAGGATTTACATACTGTATACCACCATTTATGATTCGTAGCAATGTTGTTACAGGTGTTATGAGTTTTAATGAAATGGAAGAAATGATGTATAAAATTGAAGGTGAAGATTTATATTTAATTGGAACTAGTGAACATTCAATGATAGGTAAGTTTATTGATACAATAATAAAGGAAGAAGAACTTCCAAAAACATTAACAAGCTATTCTCCATGTTTTAGAAAAGAAAAAGGGGCTCATGGAATAGAAGAAAGAGGAGTATATAGAATACACCAATTTGAAAAACAAGAAATGATAGTTGTATGTAAACCAGAAGATAGCAAAATGTGGTTTGATAAATTATGGCAAAACACAGTAGAATTATTCCGTTCATTAGATATACCAGTTAGAACTTTAGAGTGTTGTTCTGGAGATTTAGCAGATCTTAAAGTTAAATCTATTGATGTGGAAGCTTGGTCACCAAGACAAAAGAAATATTTTGAAGTTGGAAGTTGTTCAAATCTTGGAGATGCTCAAGCTCGTAGATTAAAAATACGTGTATCAAAAGGTAAGGAAAAATATTTTGCACATACATTAAATAATACAGTAGTTGCTCCACCAAGGATGTTAATTGCTTTCCTTGAAAATAACTTAAATGAAGATGGAACTGTTAATATACCAGAAAAATTGAGACCATATATGGGTGGAATGGAAATAATAAAATAGTTCATTTAAAAATTTTATAATACACTCTATAAAATTTTATAATATTTTAAATAAGAGCATGTAAATAATTTATTATGTGCTCTTATTTTATATTAGTACAAATTGTATTTGTGTTTTTTAGATAATTGTAATACATTATCTTTTGGGTGGTATTTTATTAGAAAGCTGCACCAATTAATTTGATGATTATTATTTATAGTTAAAAAGTATTGCACTCTAGTTTTGGAGGTGATAACAAATAATGGATTCTAAGTTCAAAAATTATAAATTTGGGTTTATTGGAGCTGGAAAAGTTGGATTTTCTATTGGAAAATATTTTTCAGATAATAACTTAAATTTATCAGGATATTATAGTAAAAACATTGCTTCAGCAAAAGAGGCTGCAATGTTTACAAATTCAAGTTATTTTACTACATTAGAAGAAATAATAAAAAATAGTGATATTATTTTTATTACTACTCCAGATGATATTATAAAATATATATGGGATAGTATAAATAAAGAACTAATAAATAATAAAATTATTTGCCATTGTAGTGGCTCATTATCATCAGAGGTCTTTTCTAATATTGAGAATCATAATTCATATGGTTATTCAATTCATCCGTTATTCGCATTCAGTGATAAATATAATTCTCATAAAACATTAAACAAAGCTTTTATAACAATTGAAGGTTCACAAAAATATATGGATTATTTTATTAATATGTTTACATCTTTAGGTAATAAAGTAAAAGTAATAAGTAAAGAAAATAAAAATATGTATCATGCATCAGCAGTTGTTGTAAGTAATCAAGTTGTTGCATTAATAAAGATGGGTATAGATCTTTTAGTTAAATGTGGCTTTAATGAAAAAGAAGCAAATGAAGCTTTATATCCACTTATAGCAAATAATATTAATAATATTCATGAAAAAGGGGTAGTAGATAGTTTAACAGGTCCTATTGAGCGATGTGATATAGAAACTGTAAAAAAACATTTATTATGCTTAGATGATGAAGAGAAAAAGCTTTATAAAATGTTATCAATGAGACTTATTGAAATATCAAAAATAAAAAATAAAAACAGAAATTATACAGAATTAGAAAATGTGATGGGAGAGTAAAAATGAAAAATACAGTATTAACATTTAAAGATCAAAAGGAAAAGAAAGATAAAATAACAATGCTTACAGCATATGATTATTCTACTGCAAAGCTTATTGACGAAGCAGGAGTTAATTCTATATTAGTTGGAGATTCTCTAGGAATGGTATGTTTAGGATATGAAGATACAATATCTGTAACAATGGAAGATATGATACATCATACAAGAGCTGTATCAAGAGGAGTTAAAAATGCATTAGTAGTCGCAGATATGCCATTTATGTCATATCAAACTTCAGTATACGATGCTGTTGTAAATGCAGGAAGACTTATGAAAGAAGGAAGAGCTAATGCAGTAAAGCTTGAGGGTGGTTTAGAAGTAGTAGATCAAATTAAAGCAATAGTAGATGCTTCAATTCCTGTAGTAGCTCATTTAGGTTTAACACCTCAATCAGTAAATGCCTTTGGTGGTTTTAAAGTGCAAGGAAAAAGTGAAGAAGCTGCTAGAAAATTAATAGAATCTGCAAAAGCAGTTGAAAAAGCAGGTGCATTTGCTGTAGTATTAGAATGTGTACCAGCTAAACTTGCAAAACTTATATCTGAAAAATTAACTATACCAACAATTGGTATAGGGGCAGGTAATGGATGTGATGGACAAGTTTTAGTTTATCAAGATATGCTTGGAATGTTTTCAGATTTTGTACCTAAATTTGCAAAGCAATATGCAAAGCTTGGAGATCAAATGAAAGATGCATTTAAGTCATATATAGCAGAAGTTAAGGATGGAGTATTTCCAGCTGAAGAAAATACTTTTAAAATAGACGATGAAGTAATAAATAAATTATATTAGGAGTGAAATAAATTGGAAATAGCAACTAAAATTGTTGATGTAAGAACAAAGGTTAATGAATGGAAAAAGCAAGGTTTAAAGGTTGGTTTAGTTCCAACAATGGGTTATTTACATGAGGGACATAAAAGTTTAATTGAAAGAGCTGTAAAAGAAAATGATAGAGTAGTTGTAAGTGTATTTGTAAATCCAATTCAATTTGGTCCAACAGAAGATTTAGCTACTTATCCAAGAGATTTAGAAAGGGATAGTGCCTTATGTGAAGACGCAGGTGCAAATCTTATATTCCATCCAGAAAAAGAAGAAATGTATTTTGATGATTTCTGCACTTATGTAGATATGGATAACTTAACAAAAGTTCTTTGCGGTAAAACTAGACCTATACATTTTAGAGGCGTATGTACAGTTGTATCAAAGTTATTTAATATAGTTAAACCAGATAGAGCATATTTTGGTCAGAAAGATGCACAACAACTTGCAGTAGTAAAGAGAATGGTTAGGGATTTAAACATTGATATTGAAATAGTAGGATGCCCAATAATTAGAGAAGAGGATGGACTTGCTAAGAGTTCAAGAAATACTTATTTAAGTAAGGAAGAGAGACAAGCAGCAACAATATTGAGTAAATCGTTGAAGGCTGCTAAAAAGGCTATAGAAGATAGAGAAAAGGATTCTAATAAAATAGTACAAATAATAGAAGACATGATAAATACAGAAAAACTTGCTAAAATTGATTATGTGGAAACAGTTAATTCATTAACAATGGAACATGTAGATAAAATAGAAGGATCAGTTTTAGTTGCTATGGCTGTTTACATTGGAAAAACAAGATTAATAGATAACTTTATCTATGAAGTATAATTTAGGAGGATTCCCAAATGATGATAACAATGCTAAAAGGAAAAATACACAGAGCTACAGTAGTTCAAGCAGAGCTTGATTATGTAGGAAGCATAACAGTTGATGCAGATCTTTTAGATGCAGCTGGAATTATGGAATATGAAAAAGTTCAAATAGTAGATGTTAACAATGGAAGTAGATTTGAAACATATACAATAGCAGGAGAAAGAGGATCAGGACTTATTTGTTTAAATGGTGCTACTGCTAGATGTGTGCAAGTTAATGATAAAGTAATTCTTATGGCTTATTGTGAAATGGACAGTGAAGAAGCAAAAAATCATAAACCAAAGGTAGTATTTGTTGATGATGATAATAAAATATCAAGAATATCAAGATATGAAAAACATGGAAGATTAGAAAATCAACAAGATTAGAAAGATGCTCCACTTATAAAGTGGAGCATTAATTTATTATAGCAACATATTACTATTTATAGTATAATGTAATAAAGATAGATTTTAATTATAAGAGAGGTCGTTTGTGTGAGTGTCTAGTATCTTAATATAAAAAGTTAATAATAATTCTAAAAAATATGGGGTGTATACCTTTATTTGTTGTGGAATTATTTAAATTATTAAGATGCAAGCACAGAATTATAAATTTTAAAATATTTAAGGTTATTTATATAAGTATATCCTTAATTAATTATTATAGCTGTGGTTATCCATGGCTATTTTTTTAAAAACAAAATCTATCTAAGTTAAATTCTTTAGCTTGCAAAAGTTTAAGGAGATTTAAAATGAATAAAGTTGTATTAGAAAAGTTACATTATGATAAATTAAAGGAAAAAGTTAAGGAATATTGTGTTAGTGGACTTGGAAAGGAATTAGAGGTTGTATAAAGGTAAAAAAATTTATTGAGAATAAACAAGGATATGCACCTACACTTTATGCATATGGTAAAAATTTATCTGAATTAAATTTTATTGTTGATGAAATTAATATATGTATTAAGGGGAATAGAGTTGATTCTAATGCCAGTAGTGAGTTAAAGAAAATCAGAAGACATATAGATATATGTGAAGGAAATATTAAAGAAAAGTTAGAAAGATTTTTAAGAAATCCTTCAAATAAAGAATGTATTCAAGAATTTTTTATAAGTCAGAGAAATGGAAGGTATACAATACCTATAAAGTCATCATATAAAAATAAGATACCAGGAAATATTATTGAAACATCATCTAAAGGAAATACTGTATTTATGGAACCAAGTTCTATATCAAAGTATACATGTAAATTAGAAGAACTTAAAATTGAGGAAAGCATTGAAGAATATAAAATACTTTCTAATATATATAATATTATTTTTGATAATATAAGACAAATAAAGATTAATATAGAAATAATTGCTGAATATGATATGATATTAGCTAAAGCTAAATATAGTAAAAGTATAAATGGTATAAAGCCTAAATTAAATGAAAAGGGATATATAAGGATTATAAATGGGGTATACCCATTAATAGAAAATGCAGTACCATTAAATTTAGAAATAGGTAAACAATATAGGGGGATTATTATTACAGGACCTAATGCTGGAGGAAAAACTGTAGTTTTAAAGAGTATAGGGTTATTAACATTAGCAGTCCAATCAGGAATTCATATTCAAGCTGAAGTTAATAGTGAATTTTCTATTTTTGATAATATATTTATTTCAATTGGAGATAATCAAAGTGTACAAAATTCTTTGAGTACATTTTCATCTCATGTAAAAGAATTATCTGAAATAATAAAATTAAGTAATAAATCTACACTTTTATTATTTGATGAAATTGGAAGTGGTACAGAGCCAAATGAAGGAGCAGCATTATAGGAGATAAAGTTAGTTTGTTAGAAGAAAATTCAAGTGCTATTATATATAAAGGTGTAGATAAGTATGGCAATTTTACAGTACTTTATAATAATCAATTTATTGAAGTAAATGAAAAGAGGATAAAGCTTGAAATAGAGGCAAAAGATTTGTATCCGGAAGGATATGATTTAAGTCAATTATTTATTAGTTTTAAGGATAGAAAATTAGAACATGATATAGAAAGAGGTTCAAAGAAGGCTTTAAAAAATGTTAAAAAACAATTTTTAAAATAAAATGTTGACAAGGTGCCTTAAGTATTGATATAATAATCAACGTGGTCATGGAGAGATGGTCGAGTTGGTTTAAGGCACCGGTCTTGAAAACCGGCGTACCTTTGCGGGTACCTAGGGTTCGAATCCCTATCTCTCCGCCATTTAAAAAATCTCAGCAATTTTGCTGAGATTTTTTTTATATTATTTTTTCTTGCAAGATTTAAATAAGAATAAGCTACCTAATATACATAAAAAAGTTATTAACAAATTATTTTTATTAGATGTTGCTTGGTCATAACCTCATGCATCAGCAATAGCATAGGTTAAAAATTATACTTGAAATGTTAGTTTAAGATAAATTTAGCTACTGAGTCATGTATATTAGAATCAATAATTCCTGTACTTATTTCTTTTAGTGAATTTATAGCATTTGCTACAGCATAGCAATAATCAGAAATATTAAACATAGGAATATCATTATAATTATCACCAAATGATATAATTTTATTATAGTTAAAGGTTCTTTTTAGATAGCTTATTCCGTTGGCTTTAGAAGATTTTATGCTGTAAATTTCCATATAAAAAAGTCCTTTATTGTAGTGATCTTCGTATTTGGTAATATTAATATTATCAATAAGTTTAAGTTTATCATACAAATTGTTTATTACTTGTTCTTTTTCAAGAATAGTAAAGTATAAAATATTAGAATTTTTAGGCACAGGACTTTCAATGAATTTTTTGTATCTCGTTTTATTTGAACGTTCATTAAAAAAGTTAATTTCATAAGATTTTATTAATTTATTATGATATACATTTAGAAAATCATTTTTTATAGTGTATACAAAGGCATTTATATTTTCATTTTTTAGTAGTTGTATTATTTTTAGTGCTATATCATTTGAAAGTTCATTATATTTAATATAATGATTATTTTTAACATCGTATATTACTGAACCATTCATTAATATTACAGGAATTTTTAAATTTATATCTTTCATAATGTCACATACAGTAGCAGGTGTTCTAGCAGTAGCTATTGTGAAATTAATATTTTTATTTATTGCTTTATTTAACAATTTTATAGTTGTTTTTGACAACTTTGCATCATCATTTAAAAGTGTTCCATCTAAATCTGATATATATAAATTCATATATAATTTTCCTTTCTTAATTGTTAGTAAATATATTATAACAAATGAATTTATATATTACGTAAAATATAAAATAAAAAAAGTGAAAAAAATTAAAAGAAAAGGTTGACAATGTTTTTTGTCATTGATATAATAAATTTCGTAAGTTGTACGGAGAGATGGTCGAGTTGGTTTAAGGCACCGGTCTTGAAAACCGGCGTACCTTTGCGGGTACCTAGGGTTCGAATCCCTATCTCTCCGCCATTTAAATTTTATATACTCTATTTTTTAGAGGGCATTTGGAGGATTACTCAAGTGGCTGAAGAGGCGCCCCTGCTAAGGGCGTAGGTCGGGCAACTGGCGCCCGGGTTCAAATCCCGGATCCTCCGCCAAAAGCATCTAAGTATTTTACTTAGATGTTTTTTTGTTTTAAAAATTAATATAATAAATCAATTATTAATAAAATTTACTTATTTTTATAAATTTATTATCAAAATTTACAAAAGTGTGGTATAATAAATTTGTAGTTGAAAAGGTTTGCAAAGAACATATAAAAAGGGGAGAATTTTTATGATTAAGGGTGATAATGTTTATCTGAGGTTAACAGAAAAATATGATTTAAATAGGATAATGGATATTTACAAGGAGACTGTTAAAAATAAAGTTGAATATAATAAACATAAAAAATATATTTATGATAATTTTAACAAGATATTAAGTAGTCCATTAACTTGTCTGTCAATAATTAATGAAAAAGACGTGTTAGTAGGGTTTACAACATACATAGAAGAAGAAAATGATATTTATAAGTTTGGAATAACTATAGGGGAAAGATTCAGAAATAGAGGCTATGGAAAAGAAGTAATTAATCTTATTAAAGAACACTTATTTGCAGTGAAAAATGCTAAAAGCATAACATTAGAAGTTGAAATGAATAATGAAAGTGCTATAAGTTGTTATAATACTTGTGGATTTGTAATAAGTGAATTTGCAGATTTTAAAAGTATAAAGGAAGATATAATGAAAATGGAGCTTATAAATGACAATTACAAGTATTATGAAAGAAAGTGTTCATAATAAAAGAAGATATAATTTATATTTATTACACAGAATAAATATAATTATATATAACAAAAGGCTTATGTAAATCGGGGGGAGTTTGCATAAGCTTTTTTATTATGTAAACTATAATAGTAAAATAGATAATGTAATATTAAATTTTAGGAGATTATTAATAGTTATTAAAAATATATTCAAATATAATCAAATGTAATATAATATATTTAGGGGTGATTATATTTGAGTAAAAATTATAAACCAAAAGAATTTGCAGAACTTTTAAATGTA
>JAAYQS010000142.1 GCA_012519155.1 Clostridiales bacterium | reverse complement strand
AGCGCCTTTAGGCGCAGCCGGTAACAGGACTGCGGTCGGCAGACCGTTCAATGTGCGAATAGCACAGCAAGTAACAGAGCCTTATAGGCGCAGAGCAAACTACCCGTTTAACGGGTAGTCATGATTTTTTATCATTAGACAATAATATATATATGTAATATACTTGAATAAAAGTTAAATAGCTTTTTAATAAAATATATGGGGTGTCAAAAATGACCTTGCAGCAGATAAAATATGTAATTGCAATTGCAAATACTAATTCAATGAATGAAGCAGCTAAAAATTTATTTGTTTCTCAACCAAGTTTATCTAGTGCTATTAAGGAACTTGAAGATGAACTGCAAATAACTATTTTTTCAAGAACTAACAAGGGAGTTGTAATAACTCAGGAGGGAGAAGAGTTCTTAATATATGCAAAGCAAATATTAGATCAGGTAGAACTTCTTGAAGAAAAATATATAAATCATGATATAAAGAAAAAATTTGGAGTGTCAACTCAGCATTATTCTTTTGCCGTAAAGGCATTTGTTGAAATGGTAAAAGACTTTGATATGAATAAATATGAATTTGCCATAAGGGAAACAAGAACAAATAGTATTTTAGAAGATGTTAAAAATGGAAAAAGTGAAATAGGAATATTATATATAAATGATTTTAATGAAAAAGTAATACATAAGCTTTTAAAATCAAATGAACTTCAATTTGAGGAACTTATTAAGTGTAAGGGATATGTATATTTGTGGAAAGATCATCCATTAGCAAAAAATAAAATTATTACAATGAAAGAATTAGAAGATTATCCATGTCTTGCTTTTGAGCAAGGGGAAAATAACTCTTTTTATTTTGCAGAAGAAATTTTAAGTACATATAATTATCCTAAAATAATAAAAGCTTGTGATAGAGCTACCATGCTTAATTTAATGGTAGGATTAAATGGATATACATTATGTTCTGGTATTATTTGTGAAGAACTAAATGGAAGTGATTATAGAGCAGTTCCTTTAGAAACAGAGCAAATAATGAAAATTGGTTATATTACAAGAAAAAATAGTGTAATAAGCAATATTGGAAAGATGTATATTGATGAAATAAAAAAATACTTGTCAAAGTGCATTAATTTATAAAATGGAGGAAAACTTGTGTATCAGGAAATGCTTTTATTTGTAGAAAATTTGTTAAAAGGAAAACAAGGAGGAAAAAGTAAAAATAAAATTGCAATAGATTATGATAGATTTGCTCATACAAAAAGAGTACTAAAGTGGGTAAAATATTTGTGTAATGAGCTTAATGTAAGTTTTGATAGAGAAAATCTTTATATAGCTGCTATTTTTCATGATGCAGGATATTCAAAGGAAGAGAACCTTAATAATCATGCAATTTATAGTAGTGAAATATGCAGAAAATATTTGATTAATAATACCAATTTTAGTAACGAAAAGATAGAGCATATATGCAGTTTAATATTAAAACATTCAGACAAAAGTCTTTTATACAATATTAGTACAAGTCTCGAAATGATTATATTATTAGAAGCTGATGTTCTTGATGATACTGGTGCTATGGGTCTTGTTATTGATACATGGATAAAAGCTAAAAATGATACATCCTTTGAAGAAATTTTACAGAAAATGAAAGATCATATTTGTAAAAAAATGATAGAATGTCCACTTGTTACGCAACCAGGTAAAAAAATATGGAATGAAAAATTAAAACTCACAAAAGAATTTATAAAGCAATATGAGTTTGATATTGAATTTTAATAAAAAACTAAAAATTATTGAACAAGTATTAAAAAAAATATATAATTAAGTAAAATATTTTATTAGTGAGGTAACATATGGGGGAACAGGAGAAAAAAAACAATATAAAAGAAGAGAAGAGTAACAATAAAAATTCATTTAAAGAAGTTATTAGAAAAATAATGTTTTTTATTTCTTTATGTGTATTTTTGTATTCAGCTTTTAATTTATTTCTTATAGTAAGAGATTATTATGAAAATTATAAGTATTATTCTGCAATTCAAAAGGAATATGGTCCTACTTTAGTAGATGATAATTTAGGAAAAAGATATGTAATGGATCCAATGAAGTTTGATGAACTTAAAGAAAAAAATAATGATTTTAAGGGATGGATTACAGTTGAAAATACAACAGCTAATTATCCTATTATGCAATCTGATGATAATGAATATTATTTAGAACATTGCTTAGATAAATATTTGTTAACTGGTGGCTCTATATTTTTAGGGGCTAATAATAATGATGATTTTAATGATAGAAATACAACTATTCATGGCCATCATATGAAAAATGGAAGCATGTTTGGACAGCTTTATAAATACAAATGGAAAGGATTATTTTCAAGGGAATATGATTTCTTTAATAATAATAAAATAGTATATATTTCAACTAGAGATCATACATATGAATATGAGATATTTTCAGTGTATGTTGAGAAAGTAAGTAATGCTCCATACAAAAATAGATTTGAAAAGGATGAAGACTATCTAAATTTTTTAAAGGGTTTAAAAGAAAAATCTCTTGTTCAAAATGATGATATAAAAGAATTTACCCCAAATGATAAAATAGTTACCTTATCAACATGTGATTATAGTATGGATGATGGAAGGTTATTAATACATGCAAAGCTTATAAAAAGTGAATAAAATAATTAGTATTAAAAATTTCTTAATTTTAAATTTTGTACTAGATTATGTAAAAATTAAATATTATAATGTAAGTAGTAATTGTTAGATTATTTTCTTACAAGCATTCTAAGCAGTTACTTAAAAGGGGTCAAGTATTTATACTACAAAACGATAATAAGATATAGTAAGTTATGTAAAAATAACAAATTTAGTTGCTTAAGGGAGGAATTATAATGAATTGTTATGATTTAGCATTAGATTTTTTAAGAACAGTAAAGGAAATAGACGATTTATTAGATAAAAAGTCACATTCAAGACAAAAAGATGCAGAATTACTTGACAAGCAAATTGATCAGCTTGAAGAGAAAATGTTTGATATTAAAAATAAATTAAAAGCTAAAGAAGTATAAATATTATGAGACTGTTATATGCAGTCTCTTTTTTTATACATAATTTTATACATAAGTTAATAAGCTCTGTATAAAATATTAATATATGAATTTTATATGGGGGTAGCATTTTGAAGGACTTTTTAGAAGAATCTGCAAAGATGGAGAAGGAAGCTATATCATTAAGAAGAAAATTTCATGAAAATGCAGAACTTGGACTAAATGAAATAAGCACAAGTAAAATAATAATAGAATATTTGAAAAAGCAAGGCATTCCTTACTATACATGTGGTAAAACAGGAGTGGTTGGATTAATTAAAGGAAGCAAAATATCAGAAAAGATACCAAAAGTTATTGCATCAAGAGCTGATATGGATGCTCTTCCTATATTAGAAGAAAATAATGTCTCTTACAAATCAAAAAATATTGGAATTATGCATGCTTGTGGTCATGATGCCCATATGGCAATACTTTTAATTGCAGCAAAAATATTAAAAGATCATTCAAGTGAATTTAGTGGTTTTGTTAAGCTTATTTTTGAACCAGCAGAAGAAACTATTGGTGGTTCAAGGATGATGATAGAAGAAGGAGTTTTAGAAAATCCTCATGTTAATGCTGTTTTTGGACTTCATGTAACTGAAAATCTTGAAACAAATAAAATAATGGTTCGCAAAAAATATATAAATGCTGCTTCTAATCCCTTTAAAATAATTATAATTGGAAAAGGTGCTCATGGTGCAACACCTGACATATCAATAGATCCAATTGTAGTAGCTGCTGAAATAATTATGGCATTTCAAACTATTTCTTCAAGAAAAATATCACCTAAAAATCCAGTAGTTGTAACTGTTGGATCAATTAATGGGGGCTCTGCTAAAAATGTAATACCAAAGGAAGTTACTTTAAGTGGCATTATTAGAACTACCAATAACAATGATAGAAAAATATCAAAAGAAAGTTTATATAATATAGCAACATATATATCAAAAGCTCATGGGGCTACAGTAAAAATCGAAATAGAAGAAGGATATCCTAGTTTATATAATGATGAAAAAATGTGTGATAGGTTAATAAATTCTGCAAAAAAAATAATAGGTTCAAATAATGTTTTATATCAAAGGGAAATAAGTATGGGAGTAGAGAGTTTTGCTTACTTTGCATCTAAAGTTCCTGGATGTTTTTATTATGTTGGAACTGGAAATAGTAAAAAAAACACAACAAAGCCTGCCCACAGTAGTAAATTTAATATAGATGAAGAAGCACTTAAAATTGGAATTGCTATTCAATGTCAAGTAGCATATGATTTTTTAGAAGAATAAGATTATAATTTGACAATATGATGAAATAATATTAATCTAATATAATGAATAAACTATTCTAGTGGAAAAAATTAGGAGTGATATACTTGAAGATAGAAATAGGCCCAAACGAAGCAGGACAAAGGCTTGATAAATTCCTAAGAAAACTTTTAAAGGATGTACCTTTAAGTGCAATATTTAAAGCACTTAGAAAAGGTGATGTTAGAGTTAATGGAAAAAAGCAAAAGGAAAAATACTCTCTTTTAGATGGAGATATAGTAACAATAAAATATATTCAAACTAAAAAAGAAAAAAAGGAAAATTTCATTAAAGTAAATGCAAGTGGTTTAAAAATTATATATGAAGACGTAGATGTATTATTAGTTGAAAAGTGGCCTGGAATTTTAGTTCATCCAGATAGTAAAAAGCAAGAACCAACTTTAACTGATTATGTACTTTCATATTTAAATGGAAAAGGTGATTATACACCAGAAAATGAAATTACATTTACACCAGCACCATGCAATAGATTAGATAGAAATACATCAGGTATAGTTTTATTTGGAAAAACCTTTGAAGGTCTTAGACTTTTAAATGAGGCTATAAGAGAAAATGAAATTGAAAAATACTATAATACCTTAGTAAAAGGAAAAATTAAAGATGGTTTATATAGTGGATATATTAAAAAAGATGAAAATAATAATGTATCTCAGATTTTTGATAAAAAGGTTCAAGGCTCTAAGGAAATATCAATGGAAGTTAAAACCATACAAACAAATGGAGCTTATTCATTTCTTGAAATTCATTTAATTACAGGAAGAAGTCATCAAATAAGAGCACATCTTGCTTATTTAGGCAATGCTGTAGTTGGTGACAATAAATATGGTGACAAAAAACTAAACTCTTTTTTTGACAATAAATATGGTTTAAATTATCAGTATTTATATGCTTATAAATTAATATTTAGAAATGTAGGGGGAAAGCTTGATTATTTAAAAAATAAAACTATACCAGCATCACTTCCGCCTCTTTTTAAGAAAATTAAGCAAGATGTATTTAAATTTTCGTTAAGATAGGGGAAAAAATATGAAAGAAACAAATTCAGCAGCAAAGGGAATGTTTGTGCTTTCAATTGCTGGTATTTTAGTAAAAGTTTTATCAGTTTTTTATACACCTGCGTTAAAAAGTATACTAGGTGATAAGGGATATGGTATGTATTCTCAAACTACTCAAGTGTTTGTGTTTGTTTATGCAATAGCTTGTATGGGAGCACAACCTGCCATAGCAAAAGTAGTAGCAGAACTTTCAGCAACAGGTAGTGAGAAAGGAGCTCTTAGAGCACTAAAAATATCAAGAAAGCTTTATGGATCAGTGGCATTTATTTTGGCACTTTTAATGGTAGCATTAGCACCAATAGTTGCCCAAAAAACTAATTCACCTGATATAGCTTATGGGATTATGGCTCTTGCCCCTTGTGTTGTAATTACATCTATATTATCTACATATAGAGGTTTTATGCAGGGTAAAAATAATATGACATCTATTGCAGTATCTCAAATAATTGAACAGGCTGTAAATATTGTTTTAAGCTTAGCTTGTGCTTATATTTTAGTAAAAGCAAGTCTTGCCTTTGGTAATGCAGGAGCGCAGGTAGGTACATCTGTAGGCGCACTTTTTGCATGTTTTTACCTTGTATATTGCTATTTTAAAAATAAATATAAGCATAAGGCAATAGAATATGATAATGGTAAAAGAATAAGTGACAAAAGAATACTTCATAAGCTTATAGCTTATTCTATACCAATTATTTTAAGTGCAGGACTTCAAAATTTAGGAGGTCTTATTGATTTATTTAATGTTAAGGCGAGACTTTTAGTAGCTGGATTTTCACCAACAGATGCTGATATTTTATATGGACATTTAGGCTTTTATCAGACACTTTATGGAGTACCTCTTGTAATAATAACAGCAATAGGTACAACTGTTTTGCCAGCACTTTCAAAGTCTGTTGTACTTAAAGATCATAAAGAAGCAAGAAGAAAAATAAGACAGGGCTTTAAGCTTATATATATAATAGCCATTCCAGCAGCTATAGCTCTTTCTGTAGCCTGTGATGATGTATATAGGGCGCTTACAGGAAATACAAATGGAGCATCATTAATGTTTTATGGTTCCTTTGTAATTGTTCTAATGGCCACAACTCAACTTCAGTCAATAGTACTTCAAGGTATAAATAAATTTTATTATATGCTTAGTACATTTGTTATTGGCATAATTTTTAAAATTACATTAAACTATATATTTGTTGGGATAACGGATATTAATATTTATGGTGTTTTAATAGGTAATTGTTTCTGGCATTTGATACCGGCACTTTTAAATCACAAAAAAATTAAAAAAACTATGAAAATGAAATTGCCAATGATGAAAATTATATTAAAACTTCTATTTGCATCTGCATTAATGGCAGGTACTATAATATTAATTAAATATCCATTTAGTATAGTATATAGATTTTTATCACCATCAAGATATTTATCAATAATATTTTTAATATTATCATTAATATTTGGAGGATTTATATATTTCTATTCAATGATTCTTATAAAGGGAATTAGAAAGCAGGATATAGAATCTATTTCACCTAAGATAATAAAATTTTTGCCAAGATTTATAAGGGTAAAGCTTAAATAATTTATAAAAAACTGTTGCTTAAGTGTTTTTGCAGCAGTTTTTTTGTGACCAATAAAGTATTAGTGGAAAATAATATAACAATAGTTTAAAATAGTAAGTATATTAACAAAAATGGGGGATATTATGAAAAAGAAATTTAGATATGCAAGTTTTGTAATGGTTTTCTTTGGAGCCTTTCACATTACATTGAACAACTTATGTTATGTTGCAAGTGCATCTAGATATGCTTATGAAAAAGATTCTTATTGGAATGGTACTTTATATAAAATAACAGATGATGACAATTTTGTATATGACGAATATGAAAATGGTATAGAAATTATTACTTATGTAGGTTCATATTCTACCAATATAAGTATACCATCTGAAATAGACAATAAAAAAGTATTAAAAATAGGAGATAGATCTTTTACCGGAAAGGAAGGAATAGAAAAAATTACTCTTCCAGATACAATTACAGATATTGGGCAAGATGCTTTTTCAGGTTGCTTAAATTTAAAAAATATTAATTTGCCCAAAGGATTAATTAAATTAGGAAGTAGTTCTTTTAAAGATTGCATAGCTTTAGAAAATATTGAACTGCCTAATTCCTTAAGTTTAATAGACAGTCATACTTTTGATGGTTGCACTAATTTAGAAAATGTAAAAATACCTAATAGCATAATACAAATTAGGGAATATGCCTTTTCAAGCTGCAATAAGATAAGAAACATTGAAATGTCAAGTATTTCTAAAGGTATAGGAGGAGGGGCCTTTAAGGGGTGTACATTACTTGAAAATGTTAAAATTAATGGTGGAACTTTATATATTGGAAAAGAAGCTTTTTCTGAATGTGAATCTTTAAAGTCTGTTCATTTACCTAACTCTATTTCACAAATTTTTCAATATGCTTTTAGTAAGTGCTATAATTTGGAGGAAATAAATATACCTGAAAGTGTAAATGAAATACAGTATGGCATTTTCAATGGGTGCAAAAATCTTAAAAATGTAAAAATACCTAAAAGTGTAACAAGCATAGAAAGTAGTGTATTTAATGATACTGATAAGTGTAAATTTACTATAAGTGGAGTAAAAAATAGTTATGCTTATAGTTTTGCAAAAAAAATGGTCTTGAATTTAATGATGTACAAAATGATTCATCTAATAATATTTATGAAGGTGAATGTAAAGATATAATTTTAGATAATAATAATTTAATAGAATATAACAAAATTGGGAATAATATTAGTACAAATATTATTTCGGAGAATTATGAAAAAAACAATAATAATTGGTATAAGGAAATGTTAATTAATTCAATACTTGCAGATAATGATTATGACATTAGTAAAATTAATGAACAAATTAAGGAATTGCCTACATCATTAGTTGAAAAAATTTATGATTCACCTTTAAAGATTTATTTGCAAAGTAAAGAAGATTTTGATTCTAATGTTTCTTATGAGGAGGAATTAGAAAATAATACAATAGCTTTTTATACACCAGCTACAACAGGAATATATTTAAATAATGAAGAACAAAATAAGGAAGGAGTACTTATTCATGAAATAGGCCATTTTTATGATAGTTATATTTTAAGTGATAAAAATAAGAGCTACTATTCAGAAAAAAGTGATGATTTTCTAAATATATTTAATTTAGAAGAAAAGAGTGAACTTTTAGGAGATACAAGTACCCATTATACAAATAACATAAAAGAATATTTTGCAGAAATGTTTAAATATTATTTCATATATAGAGATACCTTAAAAGAAAAAGCACCTAATACTTTTGCTTTTATGGACAATTTGTTAAAAGAATATGATGATGATACCAATTATAAAAATCATAATTGGAACAAGAAAAATAATGTTAATAGTGATAATGAAAAAGATGATGATTTTGATTACTTGAAAGATGAGGCTGGTATAACAATATGTTCTTATAAGGGCAATAATAGTGAAGTTGTAATACCTGATACAATTGATAATATTCCTGTAGTAAAAATAAAAGAAAATGCATTTGAAAGAAATAACAATATCGTAAGTGTCAAATTACCCGATAGTTTAACTGAAATAGGTTCCTTTGCTTTTTATGGTTGTGAAAATATTAAATTTATTAATATGCCTAAGTCACTAACAGATATAGGAGTATGTGCATTTAATAGCTGTTTAAGCCTTGAAAATATAAAGATACCAGAAGGGGTAACAAGCATAAAAAATCAAACTTTTTCAAAATGTAAATCTTTAAAAAAAGTAATGTTGCCTAATTCCCTTAGTATAATTGAAGGAAATGCTTTTGAGAAATGTACTTCTTTAGAAGAAATAAAATTACCTAAAAAAGTTACTAAAATATGTAATAATGTTTTTAATGGATGTAGTAAGCTAGAAAATATAGATCTTCCTAGGGATATTGAAAATATATCAGAAAGTGCCTTTTTAAATTGCAATAGTAATTTAACTATTAATGGGTGTAAGGGAAGTTATGCATATATTTTTGCTTTAAAAAACAAATATAATTTTAATAATACAAGTGAAAATCCTATAGAAGTTTTATTTGAAGGAAATTATAAGGTTCTTGTTTTAGATAATAATAAATTAAAACAATACAATTTGGATGGATATTTAATAGAAAGCACTATATTAGATGAAGAATTTGTTAATGATTATACTACTGAAAATATTAATAAGTATAAAAAATTATTATTTAATTCAATGATAATAGATAATTATAGCAATGGTAACAATAATTACGATCTTAAAGGCTTAAATAAAGAAATAGAAGTACTTCCACAATTACTTATAGAAAAAATATATGATTCTAATCTTAAGATTTATTTAAAAAGCGAAAAAGATTTTACTGATTTACTAAAATATGAAGATTTAAGTGAAGATACAATAGCATTTTATTCATCAAAAAATAATACTATGCATTTTTCTAAATTATCAATGAGAAAGGAAGGAGTATATATTCATGAAATAGGTCATTTTTTTGATTGTTTTATTTTAGAAAATAATACTGGTAAAGCTTTTTCTGAAAGTAATAGTGATTTTTTAAGTATTTTTAACAAAGAAAAAAATAATCTTTTTAGTGAAGATGAACATTATTATAGGGATAATGTAAAGGAATATTTTGCAGAATGTTTTAAATATTATTATATTTACAGAGATACACTAAAAGAAAAGGCTCCTAAAACTTATGAATATTTTTATGGTCTTTTGAAAAATTATAAAGATTCTAGTATTGATCACAATTGGAATAATAGTAGTTCTGACAATGATGATAAAATTCAAGATGAAGATAAAATTGAAGAGGATAATAAAACTCAAAATAACACATCAAATAGTAGTGATAATGAAAGCTTAATGCCACTTTTAATATTTGCTGTAACTGCTTCAATTTTAAGAGCATTAAAAAAAGAGGGTTAAACCTCTTTTTTTATATGTACATCCATTTGAGGATAAGGAATATTTATCTTTTCTTCATCAAATCTTAATTTAGCCTGCTCTAAAAGATAAAAGTGAACATTCCAATAATTTTGAGTTTCTGTCCATACTCTGACAGTTAAATTTACAGCACTATCACCATGTTCACATATGTTTATAAAAGGTTCTGGTTCTTTTAAAATCATATTGTTTTCATTTATTATATCCATTAGGACCTTTTTTACATGAAGAATATCATCATCATAAGATACTCCAAAAGTTAAATCTACTCTTCTTGTATCTTTACGAGAATAGTTAACTATAGGTGAATTTGATATACTTCCATTTGGAATCATAATGGCCTTATTATCAGGTGTAACAAGATGTGTATACATAAGTTCTATTCTTTCTACAGTACCAGAATAATGAGGTGTTTCTATAAAATCATCAACATTAAAAGGTCTTGTTATTAATATTATTATTCCTCCTGTAAAGTTTGATAAGCTTCCTTGAAGGGCAAGACCAATTGTAACACCAATTGATGCTATAGCAGCAGTTAATCCACTTAAATTAAAACCTATATATTCAAGAACACACACAATAAGTAAAGCCTTTAGAGCAATATTAATAAGGGCACTAAAGAATAAATGAAGAGTGGAATCAATTGATTTTTTTTCTGAAAATCCTTCAAAAACAGATACTACCTTCCTTATTAGCTGCCAGCCAATAGCAAGTATAATAAGTCCAATTAAAATTTTAATACCACTTTCAGTACACCAATCAATTATTTTGAGAACAGCGTCTTCAAAAAATTGCATAAAATCCCTCCTAATTAAATATTAAGTTTTATAAAAATATTATTTAACATATTAGGGTCATTGTCAATTATTTTAATGTGTCAATTATTGTTAATATATCATTTATTCTAATACATTAATATTTATTGTATAATATAATTATTATAAATTTTAGGATGTGAAAAATAAAAATGACACCTTTAGCAGAAAGAATGAGACCAACTAAATTAGAAGATTTTGTAGGCCAAAAACATATAGTTGGAAAGGGAAAACCTCTTTATAACATTATAAAAAGCAAAAAGATATTAAATTGTATATTATATGGTCCTCCAGGAACAGGAAAAACTACTTTAGCTAATATAATGGCAAATTATGTAGATAAGAAATTCTATAAACTTAATGCAACTACAGCATCTGTAAAAGATATTCAGGATATTGCTTATAATTTAGATACACTTCTTGGATACAATGGAGTTGTTATATATATTGACGAGTTACAACATTTTTCAAAAAAACAACAACAATCTTTATTAGAATTTATAGAAAATGGAAAAATAACATTAATAGCAAGTACAACAGAAAATCCTTATTTTGTACTTCACAAAGCTATTTTAAGCAGATGCAATATATTTCAATTTAAATCATTAACTAAAGAAGATATTTTAATAGGTCTTAAAAAATCAATAAAAAGGGCAATAGAGAGTGGGATTTCTATAGAATATGAAGAGGATGCACTTAAGTATATTGCTGAAATTTCTCAAGGTGATTATAGAAAAGCATATAACATATTAGAACTTGCTGTTAATTCAAATTTATCTAATGTAATAAAAATTACAAAGGAATATATAGAATCTTTAGGACAATCAAACATGAAGTCAGATGCATCAGGTGATGATTATTATAATTATTTAAGTGCACTGCAAAAAAGTATAAGAGGTAGTGATCCTGATGCTGCTATTCATTATTTGGCAAGGCTTATTAAAGGTGGTAATTTAGCAGCAATTGTAAGAAGGATATCAGTAATAGCAGCAGAAGATATAGGCCTTGCACATCCTAATGCATTAACTGTTGTAAATTCAGGAATAGAACTTGCCTTAAAAACTGGATTCCCAGAAGCAAGGATAATTTTAGCTGAACTTGTAATATATCTTGCAACACTTCCTAAATCTAATAGTGCATGTTTAGCAATTGACAAAGCATTAAATGATCTTGATAAAAAAAATGTTGGAGATGTTCCAAATCACTTAAAGGATGCCCATTATGCTGGTGCTTCTAAACTTGGAGTAGGAGGATATAAGTATCCTCATGATTATGAATATGATTATGTAAAACAGCAGTATATGCCTGATAATTTGAAAGATACTGTTTATTATGAGGCTAAAAATAATAAATATGAAGAAAGTTTAAGAAAGTATTGGGAAAATATTAAATTTAAGAGGTAAATATTTATGGATATAAGTGAAAAAACTACTAAAAAATTTGTAGAAGCTTCTTACCTTTCGGCAGATAATTCACATAGATATAGAGTCATTCTTAGAATTGCATACAATGAATATGAAAAAATGAAATTTTGGCTTTACAAAGAGGATATTTATAAAATAATTAAGAGCATAAATGGCTTTCAAGAGTATACTTTAGATAATTTAAAACAGGATTTAGATTCTTTAGAAGCTTGGGGAAACTTTTTGACTATGCAAGATACTGGAAGAGCCAAGACATTAGAAGAGTTTAAAAATAGAAAATTTAGATATCAAATATCACCTAATACTATTGAGCTTGAAAGAACTATGATCAAATTAGAAAATATTAAGGAAAATGCAAGAGGTTCTCTAGAAATATCTTTAATTGAAAGGTTTAAAAATACCATTTTAAGTATGAAAAATATAAATACGAAAAACATAAAAGAAGCATATTCTTGGTGGGATTTATTAAATAAAGATTTTAAAATTTTAAATGAAAATTATCAAGACTACATAAGTAAATTTTATTCTAAAAAAACAGAAGCAATTTTAAAAACTACAGAATTTTTAGTTTTTAAAGAAAGTTTTATTGAATATTTAAGAGACTTTATTAAAGGATTGCAAATTAATGTTCCTAGTATTAAATATGCTTTTAATAGTATATCTAATGATGACATTAAATTATTAATAAAAAGGATTGTAGAGTATGAAAAAAATAAAAGAGTATTTAATAGTGAATTTGATGAAAATGAAGAGTTTGAAATAAATTATGGAAGATATATTAGTATGAAGGAATGGTTTCAAGGTAGTAACGGGACTTTGTCTATGGTTGACAATTTATTAGATAGTACCAACGAAATAATAAGAAAAATAACATTTTCAGCTCTTCAGATTATTGAAATGCAAACTTCAGGAGGCAGCAGAAAGGAAGAATATAAAACTCTCATAAAGATTTTTGATAAGTGTAAAGATATAGAAGAAGCTCATAAATTATCCTCTGTTGTTTTTGGAGTTATGTCTTCAAGGCACATTATTTTCAATAAAGATAGAGAAACAGAAAGTATTAATTCTGGTATTTTTGAAGAAAATCCAACTATAGTAACTGTTAAACCTAGTAATAGATATAGAGAAAAAACAGCAAGTAGAGTATGTATTAAGGATAAAAGTCTTAAAAAACGAGAAAAAGCACAGGAAATTTTAGAAAAAAGAAAAAGAGAAAAAATTATTATAGAGAGCAAAATAGAAAACAACAAATTGCAATTTAAAAACCTTAAAAATATATCAAAAGAAGAAAGAAAGGTCTTTTTGTCATGGTTATCTAAGGGACTTAATAAAAAAGACACCTGGGTAAAAAATGAATTTGGACGTTTTTATAAAGTAGTTAAAGGACAGGAAGAAGAAATTTGTATAAAATGTGAAGATGGTGATTTTTATATGCCTTCATATGAACTTGTTTTTAAGTAAGAGGTGATATTTTGAAATTTACAGATATTCTTGAAAACTACATTATATTAAAGGATAAGGATAGGGACTTGTATTATGATGTAAAAGATAATATTGATTATTATAGAGAATTTATAGAAGATATTTTGTTATATAATATTTTTATTAAGGATGATTTTATAAAACTTGAAAAGATACCTGTAAAGCCTAAGTCATGGATGGGAATTAAAGAGTTTACAGATAAAAAAGAGTATGTATTTTTTATTCTTATTTTAATGTATCTTGAGGATAAAAATAAAGAGGAACAATTTATATTATCTAATATTACTGAGTACATAGAGCATAATTATCCTAATGAAAAAATTGAATGGACTATATTTAAAAATAGAAAAAGTCTTATAAATGTTCTTAAAGTATGCTTGAAAATAGGTATTATTAAGAAAAATGATGGTGAAGAGGAAACATTTATTAAAGATGAAACAGGAGAAGTATTATATGAAAGTACTGGAATTTCAAAATATGTAATAAGGAGATTTTCAAAAAATATAGATGAAGAAGATACCTGTGAAGATTTATTAAACGAGGCATGGGAAGGGATAAATACAGATAAAGGTATTGTAAGAAAAAGCAGAGCATTTAGAAGTCTTCTTTTAAATCCCATTGTATATAATGAGGCTGAAAATGATTCAATATATGATTATATAAAAAAATTTAGGAGTTATATAAAAAATGTCTTTGAAAAGTATCTTGAATGGGAAATACATATTCATAGAAATGGAGCTATGGCAATAGTAAAAAATCTTAATTCTGTAACAGATACTTTTCCAAATATGAAGGGAGAAAGCACCATTGTTTTATTTATAAATAAAAAAATAGTGAATAGGATATCTTTAAAGGAACTTATTCCTAATGAAAAGGATATTATTTTATTAAATAAAAATGATTTTGAAAAAATTTTATTAGATGTAAGAAATGAAGATGGACATGGATTTACAAAGAGTTTTAGAGAGTGTTCAGAAGAATACTATTTAAGTGCAGTAGAAGAATTTATGAAAAGTTATGACATGATAAGAATTACAGATGAAAATGTTAAAATAATGCCTTTGACTGGCAAAGTAATAGGGAAATATCCAGATGATTATCAAGGAGGCTAAATAAGGTGGAAAGATGGACTGCAAATAAATTTGGACTTTTAAATTTTTGGCTTTATGATGAGGCAGAGTTTAAATTATCTAATGGAAAAATTATTTTTAGAGGAACTAATGGTAGTGGAAAATCTGTAACAACACAAAGTTTTATTCCACTTCTTTTAGATGGAGATAAGAGACCATCAAGACTCGATCCCTTTGGGTCAACTGCAAGAAAAATAGAAAACTATGTTCTTGTTAATGAAGGGGAAGAAGATAGAATTTCATATCTTTACATGGAATTTAGTAAACCAGAATCAAAAAATTATATTACTATAGGAATGGGCCTTAGAGGAAGAAAAGGAAAGAAACTTGAATCTTGGTATTTTATACTTAAAGATGGACGTCGTATAAATAAGGATTTTAAATTATATAAGTTTAGTGGTGAAAAGTATCCTTTAACATTAAAACAGCTTAAAAATCAACTTGGTGATGGAAATATATTTACTACAAGTCAAAAGGAATATATGGAAAAGGTTAATGAACATCTTTTTGGATATTCTGATATTGATAATTATAAGGATCTTTTAAATCTTTTAATTCAAATTAGAAGTCCTAAACTTTCAAAGGATTTTAAACCTACTGTTATATATGAAATTTTAAAAGAATCTTTAAATACATTGTCTCAGGATGATTTACGTGCTATGGCAGAAGCTTTAGATAATATGGATAGTTTAAATTTAAAATTAAGAGAACTTAATGAAAGTGTAGATGCTATAGAAAAAGTAAAAAAGGCTTTTGATGAATATAATTTAAGTATTTTGCATAATAAGTCTAAAAGGTTTATGAAAAAATCCAAGGAAGTTACAGAAATTAGAAGAGTAATAAGGGAAGAAGAAAGAAAAATAAGAACACTTTTATCTAATATAAATGAGAAGAAAATAGAATTAGACAAAATGGAGAGGGATTTTGAGCAAGCAAAAGAAAAGGAAGTTGCATTAAGAACAAGTGAAGCCTTTAATATAAAAAATGAAATAACTAAATATATACAAGAAATTTTACAAATGAATAAGGAATTAGAGAATAAAGAAGGAAAACGTAAGAAGAAATTTGATGGACAAATAAAACAAGAAGATGAAATAAGAGATTTAGAACTTAAGATTTATAAAAATGAACAAAAATTTAAGGATTTTCTTCAAGATGAGGAATATTATAGGGAAGAAGCTTTTTTTTATCATAATGATGATTTATCTAAGGTATTAAAAGATTTTTCTCAGAATTTTGATTTTAAAAATATTGAAATTCAGCTATATGAATATGAAAATGTAGTGAGAAGTGCTTTTGAGGTATTGAAAGAAGCTGAAAATATAAAAAAAGATTTAAATGATATGGAAGAAAGACATGACAAACAAGAAAATGTAGTTAAAACAAAAGAAAATAAGCTTAATGAATCAAAAGCATATCTTACAAGCATTAAAGATGAATATATAGAAAAAATAAATAAATATATTGACAACTTAAAAGTATTTAAAATTAATGATAATGACAAAATTCAAATTTGTAAATTCGTTAATGAAATATATGAAATAGCTGATTTTACTTTAATTAATGACAAACTTAAAGAAATAGAATCAAATATTAAATTAAGTTTAGCTAAAGAAAAAATTGTATTAAAAAATAGCCAAAATCAAATTAAAGAAAAAATAAGAAATATACAAAATAACATAGATGAACTTGAAAATAATGAAGAAATAATTGTTTATGATGAGGATATGTTAAAGGCTAAAGATATTTTAAATACTCATAATATTCCTTGTGAATATTTTTATAAAGTAGTAGATTTTAATGATTTATTGCAATATAAGGAAAAAAATATAATAGAAGCAAATCTTTATAATATGGGCATATTAACATCAATTATTGTACCAAGTAAGTATAAAAAAGAAGCTTTAGCACTAATGAAAAACATTTCATGTAAGATTATTTTTGATGATGTAAAAAGTGAAAATGAAAATATTTTAAAATATTTAAAGCTAGATGATACAGAATTTAACAAAAATTTCAAGGAAACAGTTGAAAAAATTCTTATGTCAATTTCATTAGTTGAAATTAACAAAAGTAAAACATTTGTAAGTAATTATAATGAATATGCTATAGGAATAATAAATGGAGTAAGTTCAGAAGAATTTAAAGCTAAGTATATTGGAATAGAAAGCAGAGAAAGATTTAGAAAAGAAAAAATAAATAAACTAGAAGAAGAAAAAGAAGAAGCTTTAAATGAAGATAGTAAGTTGGCTTGTAAAATAAATGAAATTAACAAAAAAATTGGAATATTAGAAAATGAAAAAAATAATTTTCCAAAAGGTAATGATATTATCTCATCTATAAATATTATTATTGAAGATAATAATGAGTTGGAAAAAGAAAAAAAGGAACTACTTTTTGTTAAAGAAAAAATAGAAAAGCTTAATAAACAAAATTTAAATATAAAAAGAAAATTGTATAAAGCATGTGAACATATAAAAATTCCAAATACAGTTAAGTGTTATGAAAATGCACTTAATGATATATCACAATATAGAAAAATTTTAAATAATCTTAAGGAAATTTTCCAGGAAATTATCTACAATAAGAAAAGTATAGAAAAAGCAAGAGAATATTACAAAGAAATATTAGATGACTTAGATACTATAAGTGGCGAAATTAATGATCTGAAAAGTAAAATTAATAGCAAGAAAAATATTATTGCAGGAAAAGAAGAGGCATTAAAATCTTTTAATCTTGGAGAGATAGAACAGGAAATTGAAAAGGTAACAAAAATAATAAATACTTATCCTAAAATTATTAATGACTTATCAAAAGAAATAACAAGGTCAGAAAGTGATATTGAATATTCAAAGAAGTTTGTTTCTAAAAATAAAGAAAAATTTGAAAGAGAAAAAGAGATACTTGACATACTTAAAAATACAATTATAGAAGAAATTAATTTGGAATACATAAATGAAATAGAGCATATGGAATTTGATGATATTTTAAATTGGGCCATTAGTAGAGAAAGTATTTCAAAAGAAAATTTTGAAAATTTATTTAATGCATTTAACCAAAATGAAAATTATATTATTGAATATCATCCTAAAATAGAAAAAATATTTAATGATTATGAAGATAGTAATGATGAAGAAAAAAATCAATTACTTGAAAGTTCTGAAAGGTATGATATAAAAATTAAATTTAACAATAAAAATATATCAATATATGAACTTTCAATTTTTTTAAATGATAATTTAAATGAACAAAAAATTTTAATAAATGAAAAAGAACGGGATGTATTTGAAAATACACTAATTAATACTTTAAGCACTAAAATAAGTGCTAAAATATTTAAAGCATCAGCATGGGTTAAAGAAATAGATTCTCTTATGAAAAATATGGATACCACAAGCGGTTTTAAATTATATTTAAATTGGAAACCAAAAAAATCAGAAGGGGAGGAAGAACTTGATATAAAGGACTTAACAAATATATTAAAAACTCCTGATTTTATGAATCCAGAAGATAGAGAAAGAATATCTAAGCATTTTAATGAAAAATTAAAAAAAGAGAAACGTATTGCTAGTGAAGATGGTTCTAAAAAAAGCTATCAATCAATAATAAAAGAAGTTCTTGATTATAGAAAGTGGTTTGAATTTCAGCTTTCCTTTTCAAAATCTAATGAAAGAAAAAAAGAACTTACTGATAGTGAATTTTTTAAACTTTCTGGAGGAGAAAAAGCTATGGCAATGTATATTCCTTTATTTGCAGCAGTAAATGCAAGATATAATGCAGCTGATAAAAAGGACTGTCCAAGAATTATATCTCTCGATGAAGCTTTTGCAGGTGTTGATGAAGAAAATATAAGTAATATGTTTACATTAATTGAAGGATTAAATTTAGATTATGTATTAAATTCACAAATTCTTTGGGGAACTTATGAAAGTGTTAGTAGTCTTTCAATATATGAATTAATTAGAGATGATAAGGATATTGTTTTACCAATAAAATATCATTGGGATGGTCATGTTAAAAAAGTAGAAATGGATGTGTAATGAATGGACGAATCATTAAAACTAATAAATACTAATTTATTATATAAAAAAATATTTAAAGAAATATATAAAAAATATAAAAAATATGGGAAAATAACAGGTTCTTTTATTGTAGAAGCTAAAGATAATAAAGATAAACTTTTATTAGCTAATTTTGATTCCTCTGCTATATATACAGGAAAAGCTAGAATAAAATGCACGTTAGTTCAGGAACTTTTTAATAGAAAGTTAAAAGATAGTTCTTTTTTGGGGCTTTTAGAAACTGTAGTAGGAGAAAGTCTAGAAACTAATAAAGAAAAGAAGCAAAAAGAAAATGATAAATTAAAAGATTTTTTTTGTGAGATTATAAAAAATTCTAAAGAAGGAAAAGGTAAAGAATGGTTTATAACTTTATATAATGAAGGCAATTATGGATATAAATCTATCATAAGAAAATATAATGAAATTAAAAATAAAACTGAATATGAAGAATTATATAAAAATATTATTCTTGTAATTTTATCATTAAATTTTCTTCCTTATTTAGAAAAGAAATTTCAAAATATTGCTGTTTTTTCAGCAGAAAAAACTAGAGATCCTCATTTTTTAGATAGTAATACTTTCACAGGTAAATTATTTATTTTTGGACTTCAATTTATATTTAATAATAAAAATTATAAAAGTATCAATGATATTAGTGAACTATATTTTAAGGCTGGTATTTTAAAAGATGAAATATCAAATCATTGCACTATTTTTTCACTTAAAGCTTTTGATTATAATAATAAAGAGATATTGCCAATTAATTTATTTACTAAATGGAAAGAACCTTTAGAAATAAGTATTAGTAATCTTATAAAAGTAAAATACTTAGAGGCTATAGAAAATAAAGTATATGTATTCGAAAATCCAGCAGTTTTTCACGAAATAATTAAAAGAAGCAATAAAAATATATCACTAATTTGCACAAAAGGTCAGATTAATTTATCTTCATATATGTTGCTAGATAAAATAGAAAATTTAAAAGAAATTTATTATGCAGGGGATTTTGATCCAGAAGGGCTTCTTATTGCAGATAAAATAAAAAAAAGATATGGCGATAAAGTAAAGTTCTTATTATATAATAAAGATATTTATGAAAAAATTATTTCATCTAAAAATTTAAGTGATTCTAGAATTTCTATGATTAAAAATATAGAAACATTAGAATTACAGGAAATAAAACAATGTATAAAATGCCAAAAAAAAGCTGCGTATCAAGAACTTTTAATAAATGATTATTTGAAATTAATTTGCAAATAATATTAAGAATATGTAAAAGTATACATACTTGAAGAATAAGGCCTCAACACTTCTATTATACCACGAAAAAAATATGTAAAAAAGACTGTTTTTTGAAAAATAATAGAGCTATAATAAATACAAGATAAAGAAATAAAACATTTCTTAAAAATATTAGAAATGAGATGGTTCCAATGGGATATGTTTTTATCAATCCAAAACTATAAAATATGAAATGAGATGATTCCGATGGGATGTGTTTTATTAATCTAAACCATAATATAAAAAATGAGGTGGTACCAATGGGTTAGTTAAATATTAAAAGACATAAATTTTAGGCATGTAAATTTGTTAGTATGAGCTTTAAAAGGATATGTTATAAAGCCATAAGATTTGTTATTTATTAAAAATATATAGGTGCCAATATTTAAGTTTTTTAAATATAAAGTGAAAATTATAAATTAAATAAGGAGGAGTAAGTTTGAATAATATGCATATGAAAAGCTAAAATGAGGTGAGTCCAATGTAAAATTTAGTTAAGAGGTGTATTAAAATTAAAAATTTAATAGTGTATAATTAGTAGGCGTTAGTAAAGAAAAAATTTGCTAGCGTCATTTTTTTGCCTAAATGTAAAATAATAATTATAATTATAATAGTTATACTTGGGAAATAAAAAAATATTATTATGAATGTAAAAGCAGAAAGGGGTATATATTTATGAGCAAGAAGAAAAAAGAGGCAATATGTGAATTATACATGATATTCATGATTATAGCTTCAATAGTAAGCTATATAAAAACTAAAAATATTAAGGTGACAATGATAATTATCATAGCTGTATTTGTTGTGTTTATAATTATATATGCAGAAATATTAATTCATATAAAAAGAAAGTTTTTAAAAGCTGGAATAGATAAAATAGATAAGTTTCAAGGGGAAGAATTTGAAAAACTTTTATTTTATTATTATAAGGAATTAGGGTATAAAGTTAAGTTAACACCTATAACTAATGATTTTGGTGCAGATCTTATACTAAAGAAAAAAGGTGAAGTTACAGTTGTCCAAGCTAAGAGATATAAAAGTTCAGTAGGAATTAAAGCTGTTCAAGAAATTATAGGTGCAAAAGCTTACTATAAGGCTGATAAATGTGTTGTAGTTACAAATAGCTATTTTACCAAAAGTGCTATTGACTTGGCGGAAGCAAATTGTGTTACATTAATTAATAGAAAAGACTTATTTAAGATCATGAGAGAGGTTAAGGAAAAGAACAATATTAATAATTATGAAAACGTTAGTGTAAAAAAAAGGCATGTATGTGCTAAATGTGGAGCACTAATGATTTTAAGAGATGGTAAGAATGGCCAATTTTATGGATGCACTAATTTTCCTAAATGTAAATATACAGAAAATTATAAAGAAGAATAATAATTTAAAGTATTTATGTAGCTAATTATTATGTTTGTGGTATTATTTGTGATAAATTTTATATAATGGAGGTAGTATAGTGAAAGGTAGTAAACTAGATTATGAAAAGCAATTGAATAATGAAATTGAAAAGAGATTAAGTATTATGGAAAAAAGTGATTATGTATTTGCAAAAAGATTTACTAGAAAGGATTACATATTCACACTTGTTATAGTTATTGTTTGTTTTGTATTTATAATAGCAGGAGCATTTTTATAATAAAATAGGAGAAGTAATAAAAAGATGAAAAATAAGAATAATATTGAAATAGAAAAGGAAGCAATGTTTGGAATTGTTCCAGTTCTACAAAGTGAAAAAATCTACGGCTTTTTAGATGCTTTATTAGTTTTGTCAGGTTATTGTATTGCTACTTGGAGTTATACTCAAGGGTCCTATTTAATAAGTCTTGTAGGATTTAAACAGCTTCTTGTTGGAGCTTTTTTAGGTGCAATACTAATGCTTACTATTTATCAATTGCCAGTAATTCTTTCTGTAAGATATGGAATTGATATTTGGATCTGGCTTAGATCTGTTTTTGGACATTCTGGAGTAAAAGTAATGACTATAGCAATTATAATTATTAACTATCCTTGGTATGCAGTTTGTGCTGATTTATTTGCATCATCTATGACAAATTTATTAAATATTTTTGGTATAAATTTGCCAAGCTTTACTCATAGATTTCTTGCAATAATTTGTGTTTTAGTAGGAACTTTTATAGCTTATAGGGGACTTGGTGCAATTACATGGACTATAAGAATTCTTGTTCCACTTCTTTTATTAGTAGGTGTTTTAGTTGTTTTTGTAGGATTTTCATCTGTACCTTTTAATGTAATATGGAATTATAAACCTGATGTTTCATCATATAGAAATAATATTATTCCATATATTATTTCTATAGAAGCTAATTTTGCATTTGTTATTACTTTAGTGGGAGGTATGGCTGAAGTTCCTAGATTAACTAAAAATGAAAGGTCTGGTTTTTTTGCAGGAGTTCTTGGACAAGGAATATCAGGTTCATTTTTTGTAGTAGTGGGAGCAGTTATGGCAATAGCAATGCAATATGTAACAGGAAAAGTAATAGATGATCCAACATTAATGCTTGCAACTTTGTCTTCACCAATATTAGCTCTTAGTTCACTTCTGCTAGTTGCTTTTGCAAATATTGGGACTCAAGCAGTAGGTTCATATATATATGGAGTTATGATTAAATCATCTTTTAAAACATCAAGCTATAATAAAAATATTTTGCTACTATGCATTTATGGAATTGTTTTATGTTTATGGGGTAAGGTTACAGAATATTTTGGCTCATTCTTAACTATAACTGCATGTATTTATGCGCCACTAGCTGCTTTATTATTTGTAGATTTCTTTTTTGTTAGAAAGCAAAAAATATCTTTACGTTCTGCCTATGATTTAGAAGGATATAATGCCTATAATTACACTAATGGAATTAATATAGTAGGATTTATATGTGTTATTTTAGGTGTAGTTATGTCCCTTGCAATATATAATCCTGTAAGTGGAGAAATTCATAATATGATATTGTTTTATGCTACGCCAACGGGTTTTTCATTTCTTGGAACAGGAATTTTATATTATGTTTTAAGTAAGATACCTATTATAAAAAGATATATTTTAAAAGACAGAAATGAAATAACTATATAAATTATAAGGGGATAATAAAAATGAAAAATAAGAAAATAGTAACTAAGCCCTTTGATAGATTCAAGATTCCACCAAAGCAAAATATACTAATTATGCCAATAATATGGCTTTATTGTTTTATTGTTACTAAAAGAAACAAATTAAAAATAAATAAGGTTAGAATGAAGGGGGTAAAGCCACCATATCTTGTTTTAGGAACTCATCAGTCATTTATGGATTTTTGTGTTACTCCATTAACTATTTTTCCAAGGAGAGCAAACTATGTATCAGAACTTGAGGGCTTTGAAGCCTATGGAGAATGGAAATACAGGCAAATTGGATGCCTTGGTACTCGTAAATTTGTTTACGATTTAGCCCTAGTCAAAAACATAAAAAGGGTAATAGCTAGAAAAGGTATTCTTGTATTATATCCAGAAGCCAGATATGCAAATGTTGGGACATATTCTCCTATTCCAAAATCTGTAGGAAAACTTGCTAAAATGTTAAAAGTTCCTGTTGTAATTGTTAATATGAAGGGAAATTATTTAAGAACTCCTATTTGGAATTTAAATGTTAGAAAAGAAGTACCCTTAGAAGCAACTATAACTCAAGTCTTTACCAAAGAAGAATTACAAGCTGCATCATTAAAAGAAGTAAATGATAAAATAAGTGAATATTTATATTATGATGAATATAAGTGGCAATATGATGAAAAAATTTCAATAACATATGAAAAAAGAGCAGAAGGTATTGAGATGCCTTTATATAAGTGTCCTGTATGTGGTGAGGAATTTCATATGAAAACTAATATGGCTCATATCTTTTGTGAAAAATGCAATTCTAAATAGTATATGACAGAGTATGGCAAATTGGAGCCTCTTAATAATAAATATAAATACTTAAAATCAATGGATTTTTCTCATATTCCTAATTGGTATGAATGGGAAAGAAGTGAAGTTATTAAAGAAATTAAGGAAGGAAGATATTTTTTAGATATAAATGTATATATAGAATCTCTACCTAATGGAATAAACTTTATAAAACTTGGACACGGAAAACTTGTTCATAATAAAGATGGATTTTATTTAACCTTTACTGATTATGGAGAAAAGAATGAAAAAACTATGTTTTTTTCAAGAACTTCTATGACTTCTATTCATACAGAATATGATTATAGGGGCAAAGGGCAATGTATCACCTTATCAACTTTAGATAATACATATTTTATATTCCCAAGGGGTGATGGATTTAATGCCACTAAAATTCAATTTGCAACAGAATATTTATATGATCATTTTATACAATAGATACTTTCTCATATTTATTAATAATAAAACATTGCAATATAAATATGAGAAAACTTTATATGATATTATGAATACCTTGCAGTTTATGTAAGGTGTTTTTTATTATAATATTATTATATAAATGTTATAATATATAAAAAGTATTGTTTAATAAGGAGAAACTTTATGAAAATAAAAGAATTAAACTCATGTAAAAATGGAGAAATGGTTACAATAAGGGTAGTAGCAGCAAATAAAGAATTAAAACCTAAAAGCAGTGGAGGAGAATTCTTATCTGTTGAATTAGTTGACGATACTGGTAGAATTATCTTTCCTATTTTTGACAATGTAGATATAGTGTATGAAAAGTTAGAAATAGGCAGACCTTATACTGTAGAAGGTTCTGTTAATATTTGGAATGGATCTGCACAACTTAAAAATCCCAGATTTAAAATTATTAGAGAATACGATGCATCTGAATTTATTGCAAAATACAATGTAGATAATTCTCTTGTTGAAGAATTTTTACAGGTGATAGATTCTTTAAAAGAACCATATAAAACTATTGCTATAGAATCATTTGATTTAAATACAACAAAAGAAAGGTGGAATAAATTTTTGACTTGTCCATCTGCTAAAAAATATCATGGAAATAAGCTTGGAGGTTTATTTTTGCACACTTATGGAGTATTAAAAAATGTAATTAATATAATTTCTTTATATGAAAATGGTAAGATTGATTATCCAGATGTAAATACAGTTGTAAATAAAGATAGACTTATTTTAAAAGCTATTATTCATGATTTAATGAAAACTGAAGAATATGTTTATGATACATACATAGATAGAAAAGATAATGTAATTGGTCATATTATTGATGGAGCAACATTTATTACTATAATAAATAATAAGTGTAATAACATATTATCAAATGAAGAATTAGAAGATATAAAATATTCTTTATTGTCACATCATGGTGAATTTGGACCTTATGAACCTAAAACAATAGAAGACTGGCTTCTTCATTTAGCAGATATGATAGATGCAAAGGTAGTATATGAATTAGAAAAATAACAATTAGAAAAACTATGGTAGGTGGTAAAAATGAAAATAACTTTTGAAGATATAAAAAATAATAATAAGATAAATACGTACATTAAAAAGGCTGATGAATCCTTGACAGCTCTTGGATATACAGAGCATAGTTTTGCACATGTTACAAAGGTAGCAGAAACAGCTAGTTATATACTTCTTGAACTTGGATATGATAAAAGAGAAGCAGAACTTGCCCAAATAGCAGGTTATATTCATGATATTGGAAATATTGTAAACAGAGAGGATCATGCTCAAAGTGGTGCTATTATGGCCTTTAGAATACTTGATAATTTAAACTGTGATCCAGAGGATATTGCAACTATAGTTACGGCTATAGGAAATCATGATGAAAAAACGGCATTTCCAGTAAATCCTGTAGCAGCTGCTCTTATACTTGCAGATAAAACAGATGTTAGATATACAAGAGTTAGAAACAATGATGCATCAACTTTTGACATTCATGATAGAGTTAATTATTCAGTTAAAAAATCTAAAGTTATTGTTAATAAAGGTGATTTTATAGAGTTGCAATTAAAAATTGATACAGAAGTATGTCCATTAATGGATTATTTTGAAATATTTTTAGATAGAATGCTTTTATGTAGAAAGGCTGCAGAAAAATTAGGAGAAAAATTTATATTAGTTATTAATGGTCAAAGAATGTTATAACAATTATTTTGTAGAAAAATAGTGAAATAATTCTAATAATATATTATACTTTAAATTAGCGTTAAAAATATAATAAATTATTAAAATTAAGGAGAATAAGTACATGGAAATAAATCCAGTAATCATATCTGTTATAGTATTATGTGTGTTATGTTTATGCAAAGTGAATGTTATGCTTTCAATGCTTATAGCATGTATTGTAGGTGGTATTGTAGGTGGTATGAGCATTGAAAATATATTTGAAACTTTATATAATGGCTTTTCTAGCAATGCTGAAACAGCCCTTTCTTATATTCTTTTAGGAGCTTTTGCTACAGCAATGACTTGCACAGGGGTTAGTGAGATATTTTCAAAAAAGATAGTATCCTTAATTAAAGGAAATGGAAAGATGTTATTATTCATTTTTGCAGGAATTGCATGTCTTTCACAAAATATTATTCCAATACATATAGCTTTTATTCCAATACTTATACCCCCATTATTAAATATTATGAATAAATTAAATATTGATAGAAGAGGGGCTTCTTGTGCATTAGCTTTTGGTCTTGAAATGCCATATATTGTTGTACCTCTTGGTTTTGGACTTATATTTCAGGGGATTGTTGCAAAGAACCTAACTGAAAATGGTATGAATGTAACTGTTTCAGATGTTACAAAGATTAATTGGATTTTAGGAGTTTTAATGTTAGTAGGATTATTAATTGCAATTTTAGTATCTTACAAAAAGCCTAGAGAATATAGCAATGATAAATTTGATAATTTAGATATTGAGGATAATAAAAAAATTGATAGTGAACAATTAAAAAAAGAACATTATGTAAGTTTGCTAGCTATAATAGCTACAGTTATTGTTCAATTTATATTTAAGTCCCTACCTCTTGCGGCACTTTGTGGCATATTAGTTATGATTATTTTTAAAGCAGTAAGACTAAAAGATGTAGACAAGCTTTTTTATGGTGGTATAAAGCAAATGGGCTATATTGCCTTTATTATGCTTATTGCAGGAGGTTATGCAATGGTACTAAAAGAATGTGGAGGAGTTGATTCTCTTATTAATAGTTCAATTGATTTAATTGGAGGTAACAAACTTATTGCTGCCACAATTATTACATTAATAGGTCTTTTTGTAACTATTGGAATCGGAACATCCTTTGGAACTGTTCCTATACTTGCTGTTATTTATGTACCATTATGCGCAAAAATAGGATTTTCTGTAAATGCCACAATACTTTTAATGTCTGCTGCAGCAGCTCTTGGAGATGCAGGTTCACCAGCATCAGATACTACTCTTGGACCAACTAGTGGGTTAAATGCAGATGGAAATCATGATCATATATGGGATACTTGTGTGCCAACATTTTTGCATTATAATATTCCTATAATGTTAGGTGCTATTATAATTTCACAATTTATATAATATTTTAAGTATGGAAAGAACATAAGAAATGTTTTTTCTATACTTTTTTTATTTTGATTTACTATTTGAGTAAAAAAATAGCTAATGTGGTAATATTGTGTTAACTATGTGTAAACTCCATTGAATTGAATTGTCAGAATTATATAATTATAGTAAGAGGATATTTATAAGCAATATAACATTAATATAAGTATAATTGAATGGATGTGATACATATGGGGAAATTAAAACAAAAAAGTAAAAGACATAAAAAAATTTCTAAGGTTTTACTAAAATATGGTCTAATTGTTATTGTGTCCATAGTTGCAATATATATGTTTATTAGTGCAACTTTAAATATATCAGATTGTACTAATAAAATTGTTGAAAATAGTCTTAAAGATCAAATAAAGCAAAATAACAATTTTATAAAAATATATCTTCAAGGGAAAATTGATGTGTTGCAAAATGTAGTAGCATCAATACGCAGTGAAGAACTTGATAATAAACATGAGTTAACTAAAAGGATTAATAAATTAGCTTCTATGTATGAATTCTCTAAAGCTTATTTTATAGATAGTAATGGGTATATGTATTTAGATGATGGAACTGTTAAGGATGTTCGTGATAAGTCGTTTTATTATAAAGTAGTGTATGATAAGAAACCTTTAATAAGCAATGCCTTTAATGATGAAAAAGTTGATTATCAAGCTATTGCAATAACTGTACCAGTATTTATAAATGGCGAAATGGTTGGAGATATTTATGCAATTAAGAATGTATATGATTTAAAAAGTAGTATGAAAAATTATCTTGGGGATGATGTTGGTTTTTCATATATTATGGATGAAGATGGTTATATTATTTTTAGAGTAAGTAATAAATTTGATGATAGCGATTGTAGAAATTTTTATCATTACATGATGTATCAAGATATCCAACTTGGTAATTATATAAATGAAGTTAAGGATGAAATAGAAAAAAATCAAAGTGATGTACTAAAGGTAGAAAAAGAAGATAAAACTGGATATTTAGGATATGCGCCAGTGCTTTCAAATTCTAATTGGATAACAGTTTCATATATTGAGGATAATAAGGTATTAGAATATGGAAAAAATCTTTTAAATAAAACAATTCAAATAATGACATGTATAACTATAGCAATAATAACAATAGCATGTTATATACTTGGTATTGAAATTAATAAAAGTATGCAGTTAAAAAAGGTTGTTTTTACTGATGAATTAACAGGAATATCAAATCTTCTTGCATTTCATGAAGCCCTTAAAAAGATTTTGAAAAATACTGATGAAAAATATGTAGTGGCAGTATTTGATATTAAAAAATTTAAATTTATTAATTATAAATATGGCTATAATTATGGTGATAAAATTATAAAGAAATTGGCAAAAGCTTTAGATAAAAAATATTTTGGTAAAGAAAAATGTTCAAGAATAGAATTAGACACTTTTATAGCACTTATAAAAAATAATGGAAATGTACAACAAGAGCTTAATGATTTTCTTGTTCAAGTTCTACCTAAATCCATGGGGATATCTGGATTTAGAATAGGTTTATACGAAATTAAAAACAATAAGGAAGAAATTACAGATATAATTGAAAAAGCTAAGCTTGCATGGCAGTATATAAAAAATGACACTAAGAAGAATTATAACTACTACGATGATAATCTTCTTAAACAAATTATGGATGAAGAACAAATAGAAAGTAAAATGGAGAAAGCTCTTGAAGATGGAGAATTTAAGGTATATTTACAACCTAAAGTTAATTTGGAAAATGATAAAATATGCGGAGCGGAGGCATTAGTAAGATGGATATCTAAGGATTTAGGATTTATGCCTCCTGGCAAATTTATACCTATATTTGAAAAGGATGGTTTTGTATCAAAGGTTGATTTTTATATGCTTGAACAGGTTTTTGTAATAATGGAAAGACTTATTAAAGAAGGACGTACTGATATTACTATTTCGGTAAACCAATCAAGGGAAACTATAAATCAAATAGATTATATAGACAAACTTAAGGCTGTTGTAAAAAAATATAATGTTGATACAAAATACATTGAACTTGAAATAACTGAAAGTGTATTTACTGATGATAATAGCAAGATAATAAATATAGTGAAGGAAATTCAAAAATTAGGTTTTAAAGTATCAATGGATGATTTTGGATCAGGTTATTCATCATTAAATTTACTAAAAGAGGTTCCTATTAATATTTTAAAAATTGATAGAGTATTTTTAGATGATGATACTCATGATACAAGCAAAAGTGAGATTATAATTAAAAGGGTAATTGAAATGGCACGTGACTTAAATATTAATGTTATATGTGAGGGTGTTGAAAGTGATAAGCAAGTGTATTTTTTAAAAGCAGCAAAATGTGAAATGGCTCAAGGATATTATTATTCAAAGCCAGTTCCTGTACAAAATTTTGAGGCAATGATTTTTAATAAGGAGAAAGAGTAGTTTTAAACTGCTCTTTTTTGTTTATAAATTTGTAATTTAGTAAAAAATAATTTTCAAATTATATTGACAAATTCAGAGTAAGTTAGTATGATATAAACGTAAATTAAATCCTAGTAATTTACTCAACATTAAGAGGTGAAAAAAATGAAATTATCTACAAAGGGTAGGTATGGTGTAAAAGCTATGGTAGAATTAGCCCTTAATTATGGTAAGGATCCCATATCAATTAAAACTATATCTAAAAGGCAAAATATTTCAGAATACTATTTAGAACAACTTTTTGCACAACTTAGAAAAGCTAAACTTATTATAAGTATAAGAGGAGCTCAAGGTGGATATGTTTTAGGAAGGGAACCAAAAGATATTACCGTTGCTGATGTTATTAATGTTGTTGAAGGGCCTGTTGAAATATCAAGCTGTATTAATAATGATGATTGTACTAATTCAGATGGCTGTGTTACAAGGCTTTTATGGGAAAAAATTAAAAAGAGTATTGATGAAGTAATGACATCTATATCTCTTCAAGATATGGTTGATGATTATAATGAAATACAAAGAAAAAATCAAGTTTTAAAAATTGTTCATTGAGGTGATGTAATAAATGAAAAATGTTTATATGGATTATTCCGCAACTACATATGTTAAACCAGAAGTTTTTGAAGAAATGAAACCTTACTTTACTGAAAAGTTTGGAAATCCTTCATCTTTTTATAGCTTAGCAAGAGAAAATACTATTGCTGTTATGAAGGGAAGAGAAAAAATAGCAAAGGCTTTAAATGCAAACCCTGATGAAATTTATATAACAGGTGGTGGCTCTGAGGCAGATAACTGGGCACTTAAGGGTATTGCCAGTGCTTACAAAAATAAAGGAAATCATATAATTACTACCAAAATAGAGCATCATGCTATATTACATGCATGTGAATTTTTGGAGAAAAATGGCTTTGAAGTTACTTACTTAGATGTTGATGAGGAAGGTTTTATAAATTTAGATGATTTAAAAAATGCAATTACTGATAAAACAATACTTGTTTCAGTAATGTTTGCAAATAATGAAATAGGTACAATAGAACCTGTAAAAGAAATAGGTGCAATTTGTCATGAAAGAGGAGTTTTATTCCATACTGATGCAGTTCAAGCTGTAGGTCATGTGCCTATAGATGTTAAAGATATGAATATAGACCTTTTATCATTAGCTGGACATAAAATATATGGACCAAAGGGAGTTGGAGCTTTATATATTAAAAAAGGTGTTAGAATTCATAACCTTATACATGGAGGTGGCCAAGAAAGAGGCAGAAGAGCAGGAACAGAAAATGTACCTGGAATAGTTGGACTTGGTAAGGCAATGGAATTAGCTGCTGAAAATCTTGAAGAACATTCAAAAAGATTAACAGCTTTAAGAGAAAAATTAATTGATGGATTATTAAAAATACCATATACTAGACTTAATGGACCAAGAGGAGATAAAAGACTTCCAAGTAATGTAAATGTATGTTTTAGATTTATTGAAGGAGAATCAATTCTTTTATCATTAGATTTTGAAGGAATAGCTGCATCAAGTGGAAGTGCTTGTACATCAGGTTCTTTAGATCCTTCTCACGTCCTTTTAGCTATTGGACTTAAGCATGAAATTGCTCATGGATCACTAAGACTTACAATGGGTGATGGTACAACAGAAGAGGACGTAGATTATGTACTTGAAAAAGTACCACCTATTATACAAAGATTAAGAGACATGTCACCATTATGGGATGACTTTAAAAAGAAAGGAGATAAATAATTATGATGTATTCAGAAAAAGTTTTGGACCATTTTAGAAACCCAAGAAATGTAGGAGAAATTCCAGATGCTAATGGTGTAGGTGAAGTAGGAAATCCTAAATGTGGAGATATAATGAAAATATATCTTAAAATTGAAGATAATATAGTAAAAGATGCTAAGTTTAAGACTTTTGGATGTGGTTCTGCTATAGCATCATCTTCAATGGCAACTGAACTTATAAAAGGTCATACAGTTGAAGAAGCATGGAATCTTACAAACAAAGCTGTAGCAGAAGCTCTTGATGGACTTCCACCAGTAAAAATGCACTGTTCTGTATTAGCAGAAGAAGGTATCCATAAAGCTATTAATGATTATAGAAAAAATCAAGGCTTAGAAGAATGGGATTACAAGGAACATGGAGATGATTTACACGATCAAGTTCATGGCGAATAAAAAAAGGTGTGAAAAAAAGTAATGAAAAAAAAAGTAGTAGTTGGTATGAGTGGCGGAGTTGATAGTTCCGTTGCAGCATATCTTTTAAAAAAACAGGGGTATGATGTTATTGGCATAACAATGAGAATGGCACCTGATGATCCAGATCATGTAGAAATGGAAGGTGGTTGTTGTGGCCTTTCTGCAGTTGAAGATGCAAGAAGAGTTTGTGATAGAATTGGAATACCATTTTATGTACTTAATTTCAAGAAACCTTTTAAAGAAAAGGTTATTGATGTATTTGTAGATGAATATTTAAATGGAAGAACACCAAACCCTTGTGTGGAATGTAATAAATACTTAAAGTTTGATGAACTTTTAAGAAAGGCTAAAGGAATTGGAGCAGATTACATTGCCACTGGTCATTATGCAAAGGTCATAAATAAAGATGGTAGGTATCTTTTAGAAAAGTCTGATGATGATAAAAAGGATCAGACATATATGCTTTATAACTTTACACAAGATCAGCTTTCACATACACTTATGCCTTGTGGTGATTATAAAAAGGAAAAAATAAGAGAAATTGCAAAGGAAATAGGTCTTGCAGTTCATAACAAAAAAGATAGTGAGGAAATATGCTTTGTTACAGATAATGATCATGGAAGATTTATAAAAGAAGCAGCTCCAGGTAAAGTTAAACCAGGAAATTTTGTAGATGAGGATGGAAATATACTTGGAAAACATAAAGGAATAGTATATTATACTATAGGACAAAGAAAAGGACTTGGAATAGCTCTTGGAAGACCAGTTTTTGTTACAGCTATAAATCCTAAAAACAATACTGTTGTTTTAGGCTCTGAAGATGAAATATTTAGAAAGGGTCTTATAGCAAAGGATGTTAATTTTATTCCTTTTGACAAGTTAGAAAAGGAAATGAGTATTACTGCAAAGGTAAGATATTCAGCAAAACCAGCAGAAGCTACTATAATTCCAATTAAAGATGGAAAAGTAAAAGTAATATTTAAAGAAAATCAAAGGGCCATAACAAAAGGTCAATCTGTAGTATTTTATGATGGCAATATTGTTGTTGGTGGCGGTAAAATAGAAGGAATTTTATAATTTATTTAAATATTTTAAGAGTATGCATATAAAAAAAATTAATTATGCATGCTCTTTTTTTGAATAATTTTTTAAAAATATACAAAAAATATCTTGTAAATTATTTTATGTAGGTGTTTAAATGTATAAATCTAAAGATTTTAAGGAAATGATTATTGTAAATAGTAAAAACAAATATCAGGGTAAGGTAAGTAAAATTCTTTTTGATATAAATGAAAAAAACTTATAGGATTTAAAATTAATTTTATGTTTAGTTATCATAAAAATAATTTTGCTAGTACATTAAATATTAAAAATATTACAAATAAAATTTATGTATCTAAGCTTACAAGAATTAAAACAAATGAAGATAACTTTATTATAAATTCTGAAATATATGATAAAGATGGAATTCTTATGGGGAATATTTCAGAAGTTTTAGTTGATGAAAATAATTATAATATAAAGGCTTTTATAGTTACACCTGGAATTTTAGAAAAGTTTATATTAGGTAAAGTAATTGTTTTAGCATCAGATGTTTATAAAAGTGGTAATTATATTATGTGCAAGGGTAAATCTTCAATTAAATTTTTTAGCATGATTCATGAAGAAACAAGATTGTAAAATAAGGAATGATTTTATGAAAAAAAAATATAAATATTTAAGGGTTTCTATAGTTTTTTTTACTTTTATATGTTTGTTTTTGTATTTTAAATTAGAAAAAATAAGAGATTTGGTAAATATAATTATAATTTCCTGTGTTATTTCATATATTTTGAAACCAGTAAGAAATAAGCTTAAAGAAAAATTAAATATAAACAACAAAAAAGCAACTATTATAATTTTTATTTTCACATTAGTATTTTTTTTATGTATTCTTTTTATTGTAATTCCAATTATGTATAATGAATTT
>JAAYQS010000141.1 GCA_012519155.1 Clostridiales bacterium | reverse complement strand
TAATAAAGATATTCAAGCAAAAAGAATATTTGAAGATCTTGTAAGGGATTATGATTATCAGGGAAGTTATGATACTGTAAAAAAATATATTCACAGCATAAGAGAAAAGAAATCAAAAGTTTATATGTTTCTTAATACGCAACCAGGTGAAGAAGCTCAAGTGGATTTTGGTTATATTGGATTTTTAAATTTATAAAGTAGCTTTAAGAATACTTGTTCTTAAATAAAAATTATATAAAAAAGTAAAAATGTAAATTAAAATAAAAAAGGTAAATTTGCAGAAAAAATGATTAGATAAAAAATTTAACTTTCAGGGCTGCCATTAAAATAGAGAAAATTGGGCATAATATAATTATGATTTATTATTGCTATTTTAATGACTATTATAAAGTAATAGTTAAATTAGTTATTGATGATATTATGCAAATAATCTAGCAATCAATAATTATATTATTAAATAGATAGATATAAAAATGAAGAAATACATAAATACAGATATTAAATATTGAAGAAATGCACAAAATATAATAGAATTATACTGAAGAAATGTAACACAGTGATATTATTATAGAAAGTGGAGGAAAATCTATGTATTTTAAAAGGAAAGCTTACAAAGAATTATTGGATTGGAAAGAAAAATATGCAGATAGATATGCAGTGTTGCTTGAAGGTGCAAGACGAGTTGGCAAATCTACTATATCGGAACAATTTGCAATAAATGAGTATAAATCATATATTTTAATTGATTTTTCCAATGTATCTAGCGAGATTATTGAGTGTTTTGATGATATTAATAATCTTGATATGTTCTTTTTACGATTGCAGGCAATAACAGGAATTGACTTATATCCACATGAATCTGTAATTATTTTTGATGAAGTACAGTTATTTCCCAAAGCAAGACAGGCGATAAAACATTTAGTAAAGGATGGAAGATACCATTATATTGAGACTGGATCATTAATATCAATCAAAAAAAATGTGAAAGATATATTGATTCCATCAGAGGAAATGAAGATTCAAGTATATCCAATGGATTATGAAGAGTTCTGTAATGCAACAGGTAAAAATTATTCTATGTTAAAAAATTTATTTGAAATGAATAAAGCAGTTGGTCAACAGGTAAATCGCAAACTTATGCGAGATATTAGAATATATATGGCTGTTGGTGGAATGCCTCAGGCAGTAGAAGCATATACAAATGGTGCTAATTTTTCAATGATTGACCAGGTTAAACGACAAATTATTAATTTATACGAAGAAGATTTTAAGAAAATTGATTCATCAGGGAGATTATCATCAATGTATCATTCTATACCTGCACAATTATCTAAAGATACAAAGAGATATCGTATATCTACAGCACTTGGGAAAAGAAAATCGTCAAAGGATGATAATCTTTTGTATGACTTAATTGATTCAAAAACAGTTCTTCCATGCTATAATTCAACAGATCCAAGAGTAAGTATATCACTTACTAAAGATCTTGATAGTTATAAATTATATATTGCAGATACAGGATTATTTATTACATTAATGTTTATCGATAGACCTGTTACTGAAAATGAAATATATGCCAAATTATTATCTGATAAACTTCCAGCTAATTTAGGCTATTTATACGAAAATCTTGTTGCACAAATATTAACAGCATCAGGAAGGGAACTATATTATCATACATGGGAAAAAGATGGAAGTACTCACTATTATGAAATAGATTTCTTAATATCTCAGGGATCCAAAGTATCTGCAATTGAAGTTAAATCTTCAGGAACTGGGAAACATGAATCAATGTCAGAGTTTAGAAAACGATATTCTAAGAATATTAAAGAATGTTTTATTGTTTCACAAAAAGATGTAGATAAAAAAGATGATTTTAAATATATACCTGTTTATATGACAACATTTTTAACAAGATAATTGGAAGCTTATATTTAGTTTTAAAGAAGTTCGAACAAGAACATTATGGAATAAATTTGTTAAATTTATGGATATGGTCTTATGTCAATATTTTGGATACAACAAGTCAAACTTTTTTATGCTGTACTTCTTGTTAATAATGCACATTACTTTGGAGTCATATAATTAATAGAAGAGTGCAACCTTCTTCTGTTATACCAACCTTCAATATAGCAATATTGGCTTCTTTTTAATATATCAAGTGCATCTCTTGTATCTCGTAATTCTCTTTATCCTTTGCTTTAACATCATTTCTTGCTAGTACAGTTGTAATTACATAATGAAAATTCTTATGCATAAATTATTCCTCCTTTAAGATATCTAAGATTCTTGTTATCTTGTTCATGGATGTTTCATCAGTATTCTTTAAAAGTTCAGAGAATGTACTGATAGCAGTTAATCTGTCATTAATAGCTAATTCATTATTATCATTGTAAGTTTGTGTTGGAATTACTGTATAGATAAGTAATTTTTTTGCAACAATAAGTGGTGAAAAGGTTTCTTTGTAATTTCTCATAAGATAAGCACTTACACCTCTTAAGTGATAACCTATCTTAAATGTTGAAGCGATATCATCAGGTATAGTAACATGCATAATTACTTGTTAACCTGCTGCCTGAATATCTTTGACTTGAACAGTAAAAATAATTTTAATTAAAATTTATTGTGAATTAACAAATGCCATATTTTGAAAAACATATAAAAATATTGTATTATAATTATGAAATATTGTTTTGGGAGGGTAACATATGAGAAATAAAATGAGAAAATACATATGCAAGAAATGAAATATATGCAAGACATGGTTATGTATTTAAAGAAGATAAATTTAAAAATTATTTTAAAACAAAAAGTTGGTATAAAGAAAATCCGTCCTTTACAGGAGATGATTCTAAGCTTAATGAATATGAAAAGGCAAATAGAGATTTATTCAAGAAATATGAGGATAAATTAAAAAAGAGTAATACTTTGGATGGACAAGATAATTCAAATACACAACCATTACAAGAGGACGAAGATGTATTAAATAAATTAGTTGAACCAATTACTAATACAAATAATGAATTTCCAGAAAAAGAAGCAGTAAAATATATAATTAGGTATTTTGTAAAAAAATATAATAAAAATATACATTACCTAATAATACAAACTAGTCAATACAATGGATCATATACATTAATTGATGAAAGTAATCCTTTAGAAAGGTTACCTATGAATATTCATTATTATGAAAATATGAATAGATATTCTTTTAGTATAAAAAGTCAAGTAAATGATTCAATTTCTGGATGGACTCATCCAGAAACAATAGAAATGGGATATGTGGATAATAAAGGATTTTTTTCAACTAAATAATTAATAAAAGTACTTTTAAGCATTTGCAAAAACTATTATATTTTAGGCTTATGGATGATTTGAATAATCCTTCAGAAAATATTTATCAATCAGTGTTGTGATATAGTGAAGTTGTAGCAGGGGAACCTAATGGAATATAATTTTATTAGAAAAAAGGTAATGGATATGTCACAACAATATTTTAAAGAAGAAGTTAAACATAAAATAGTTAAATTACATTTAAGAGGAAGCACTTTAAAGAGCTTAGTAGAAGAATATGAAGTTTCTAAAGCAAGTATATCTAATTGGGTAAAATAATACCATAGCGAATGCCAAACAAATAAGAAATTACAAGAATAAAATGATTATCTAATAGAAAACAGAATACTAAAAAAGGAACTTGAAGAAATAAGATTAGTAGGCAAAAATAGTAACAAAAACTAATGGAAATTTTATGAAATATAAAAAACAGTATATAATACAACAATAAAATATTTTTTTGTGAGGATAAAAATATGAATATATCACTAGATTATATAAAAAAAGAATGGAAAAATATACTTCAAATATTAAAAAAAAATAGAGAGATGATAATATATGCTTCGTTATCAAATTCAAAACCTGTAGCATATAAAAATAATACTCTTGTTTTAGAATTTGAAGAAGGATATATATCAAGCAAGATAAGGTTAGAACAACCAGATGAATATGAAAAAGTTAGTAAAGCAATTAGTTGTTATTTAAAAGAAAATATTCAATTAAGGTTTAAAATTGCAGGAAAAAATGAGTATAACTCCGTATTAAAAGATTCATTTGGTAAAAATTTATCAGATTACATTATGATACATAAAAATAATAAAAGTGTAGAAAGAATTACTGGGTGTTCTAATGTTTTTTTACAGGATTACGATGAAATAGATAAAACTTTTAATAATAATTTTTTTAGTGAAAATGATGAAAATAAATGGAAACAAGCAGTACAGTTTCTAATAGATACACTTAATATATGCTTAGGTGCAATTAATATTCAGTGCAATAATAATAAAATTTCAATAAAGGTTAATAAATGCTATTTAAATAATAAAAACAGGTTAGTTAATGCAAAAACTAATAAATTACTTAATAATATAATGACTGAATTTTTTGATAGAGATATGAATGTTGAAATAAAGATAATTAACAATTGTTCATTGGATTCTATTAAAGGCAATTGGAATAATGTTATTAAATTTTTTAAAGAAAAAAGACAATTAATAATATATCATGCATTAAGTTGCAGTATTCCGATTCATTATGAAGATGGTATTCTTACTTTAGAATTTGAAGAAGAGTATTTAGAAGATGTAAAAAAAGTAAAAAGACAACCCTATTATGAAAAACTAAATAACTATATTTCTGAATATTTAGAAGAAGAAATAACAGTTAAATTTGTATTAATTTACTGATTTATTATATTCCAAATAGAAGTATGTTTTGCTTTTTATTTGGAATATTTTTTTATTTACAAAAAAATAACATAAACTTGCCAATATAATTTTTAAAAAAAGACGATTATAAATTATACAATATAATCAAATTTATAAATAAGTTGGTGATTATTATGAGTGCTTATGATCCATTTGATAGTGTTTTAGACAATCCTTACTTAAAATATTTAAAAAATAATAAAAATTCTGAAGAATACTATAGTCAAGAATATGATAGGAAAAAATATGATGAACATTATACAAAAATATATGAAAAGTGTAAAGAAATAATTGCACGATTAGTGGTTCAACAGTAATTGCAATAACAGCTGATAACCTAAAAACTAGGTTATCAAGTGAGTGTCTTTCACAATAGAAGATTGGAGGTATATATGTGCAAATACATTATTTTCAAAGATATCATTCAAAGGAGAATGTAGACACATCAAATACTATGCTGATGTTGTCTCGATTATATAATTATAATACAGATAAGTTTTTTGCAATGCTAAATGCATTAATCCTTGGACAAGATGAGACACCTGAAATAACATTTGACCTTCAGGTAGTTGGGGATGAAAGTGTTCCAGATGCGATAATAAGTCAAAAAAGTTTTAAGATAGTTGTAGAGACTAAATTACATAATCAATTTCATCAGAATCAACTTGAAAAGCATCTTACTCAATTTGGGACAGAAGAGATAAAGGTACTTTTGACTTTAGATCCAAAGCCAATGAAAAAATCCTTGATAGACAGTTTTGGGGCTGCCTTGAAAAAGTATAATGCAGATAGGATTACTGAAATAAAAACACCTATAAAGCATGTAAATATTACATTTGAACAATTAGTAGTTGCAATGGAAGATATTGTAGATGAACGTGATTCAGAGATAATGGCAGTGCTTGATGATTATAAGAAGTATTGCTTTGAAGAAAAATTGATACCAGATGATGAAAACTGGATGCGAGCAATTGTTGCAGGAACAACACTTGAAGATAATTTGAAATACAACCTTTATTATGATCAAGCTTCAAGAGGATATTCAGGACATGGATATATTGGATTGTATAAAGGAAAAAGTATAAGGGCAATTGGCAAATTAAAAAAGACAATTGTAGCTGAGTTAATAGATGGAGAAGTGTCATATATTAATGAAAGCGGAGAAGCTGCTACAAAAGAGGAAATAGAAAAGATTAAAGAGGCTATTGTTCATGCGGAATTAGAGTATGGATACAATTTGAAAACAGTTAAGCATAGATATTTTATAGTTGAGCATTTTTATCCAACAGATTTTAAAAAAGCAAGTAAAAATCCCATTCAAAAAAGTAAATATTTTAATCTAGCAGAAATGTTCAAAAGCAAGACTTTGCCTAAAACGGATGAAATTGCAGTAAAACTGTATGGGAAAACATGGGAAGAGTTCAATTAGTACAATAAAGGAACTTCCTGTATAATTCAAATATAAGAAATTCCAAGAAAGAAGGCTGAAAAAATTAATCGCAGTTCTGCCACAAATTTTCAGAATAATGTGAAATATGTGATTGTCTTGGTATTTTATGTAGTTTTCACATCAAGAATTATTTCCAAGATTTGTGGAATAGCTATAAAAATAGGTTGTATTTATCCTATAATATGCGTATAATATAAGTGAAAGCGAGGTGCATATTATGATAGTAGATACAAATACAATGATTTCTATAACAGAAGCTAATCAAAATTTTTCAAAGGTTGCCAGAGTTGTTGACGAACATGGCTCAGCAGTTATCCTAAAAAACAATGTACCAAGATATCTTGTAATCGACTTTAGCAAAGCAGAACAGGAAAAAATAGCATCCACAGAGGATGTATTTGATATATCAGAGCGTCTTATTAAGCAGAATATGGAAGCTTATGAGGTGCTTGCCAAATGATAAAATTAAGCAAAGAGCAAGTCATTTTACTTCATGGAAGGCTGATTTAGGCTACTGGTGGTAGTAATGGCATTCGTTATGATGGTATGCTTGATTCAGCACTAGCTAATCCATTTCAGTCATTTGAAGATGAAGAGCTGTATCCAAGTGTACAGGCAAAAGCAGCACAACTTTGCTTTGGAATTGTAAAGAACCATCCTATGGTCGATGGAAATAAACGATTAGGTACTCATGTGATGCTGGTATTTTTAGCATTAAATGGTTATGAACTTTCATATACACAGAAAGAGCTGATTGATACAATCCTTGACTTAGCATCTGGTAAAATAGGTGCAGAGAATATATTACAATGGATTATAAGTCATCAAAAATAATACATGAGATTATTATGTGCAGTAGTGTTGACAATCCAAGATAGAATAGTATTTTATATGATTCTATAAAATTCAATATATAAAATAACAAGCAAGTGTTATTTACATGACTAAATTTTAGCCAAAGTATTTAATGCTTGCTTTTTATTATAAAGATATTGAGGATTTTCAACATCAGGTAAAATGCCATGTTATAATTTATTAGACAATTTTATGTTCAAAATAAAACAATAAGTTAATTTTAATGTATAATACAAATATACAAGGATAAAATTAATAGGAAAGAAGGTGAGAAATAATGGCTATTTATTTAAATACAGATGCAGCACTTGAAAACTATAAGGAATTGATAAAGTCTAAGTATTTTATCGATAAATCTAAAATTATTGAAAAATTGAATAGTTGTATAAGTACTATAGATAAATATATTTGTATAACAAAGCCAAGAAGATTTGGAAAGTCATCTATAATAAATATGCTAGGAGCATATTATACAAAAGGGCATAATTCAAAAGATATTTTCGATAAACTTAATATAAGTAAAAGTGATAGTTATT
>JAAYQS010000013.1 GCA_012519155.1 Clostridiales bacterium | reverse complement strand
TATATATTTCTTTTCTTAAACTTTGTCTATATGGTCCGTAATTTCCTTTTTCAGAAGTTTCTCCTGTCATACCTTCTGTAAAATTCATTCCAAAGTTATTCATTGTTTTAATTGTGTCTGAAATAGCTCCTGGGACTTCTCTCTTTTGATCTGTATCTTCTATTCTTAAATAAAATACTCCATCTGTTTGACTTGCTAATCTTTCATTTATAAGTGCAGCAAAAACTCCTCCTATATGTTGGAAACCAGTTGGACTTGGTGCATATCTTGTTACAACCGCACCTTCTTTTAAATTTCTTTTTGGATATTTTTCTAAATAATATTCTGGTGTTTTATCTACATCAGGGAATATTAAATTAGCTAACTTTTCTAAACTCATTTATTCACCATTCCTTAAATAATATATTTTTATATTATGTAGTCACATACCTTATATTATATATTTTTTAGTAGCTTTTTAAAAGGGCAATTTCAGAATCTGTAAGTTCTCTATATTCTCCTTCTTCTAAATCTAGATCAAGCTCTATGCCACCAAAACTTATTCTTTGAAGATATATTACACTTTTTCCCACAGCTTCAAACATTCTTTTTACTTGATGGAACTTACCTTCCTGTATTGTAATATTTACTTCAGACGTGCCATCATCCAAAATATTTAAAATTTCAAGTTTAGCTTCCTTACACTTATAACCATCATCTAAGGTAATTCCATTTTTAAATTTTTCTATATCATCCTCATTTACTTCTTTATCAATTTTAGCAAAATATACTTTATCCACATGATGCTTTGGAGATATTAATCTATGGTTAAGTTCACCATCATTTGTTAAAAATAAAAGTCCTACTGTATCTTTATCTAACCTTCCAACTGGAAAAGGTTCAAATACCTGATGATCTGGTTCTAATAAATCAATTACAGTTTCATCTCTATTATCGTATGTTGCAGAAATAACACCAGCAGGTTTATTCATTAAAAGATATATATACTTTCTATAAAAAATTTCTTCACCATTTATTTTTATTACAGATTTTTCAGGATCAATATTTAAGCTGCTATCTTTTACAATTTCACCATCAACTTCTATCATTCCTTTTCTGGCCATCTGCTTTACTTCTTTTCTTGTACCATATCCTAAATTTGCAATAATTTTATCTAATCTTTCCAAGAAATCACCTCCAAATTATTTTTTAATTTCTATGTCTTTTATAATTTTAGCATAAAAAAACTGTATTACACAAATGCACAATACAGTTTATATAAATAATTATTTAGTTATTATTAGCATAACTATTATAGTAACTTAAAACACTAGGCACATAATTTTGTGTTTCTTTAGGCATTTTATAAAGCTCACTTGCAGATGATACCCCTCTATTTTGAACAGTTCCAATTCCTGCATTATATCCCATTAATGCCATGCTTACATCACCATTATAATAATTTAAAAGCCATTTTAACTGTTTAACTCCACCTTTAATATTGTCATCAATATCATAAGGATTTGAGACTCCGTCTTCTTCACAATTTTCAGGCATAAGCTGCATAAGCCCCATAGCTCCAGCATACGATGTAACACTTGGATCAAAATCTGATTCTTGCTTTATTACCGCAAGCACTAAATTAGGATCAACACCATATTCAGAAGCATATTTATTAACAGAGCTATAAATTTTCTTCATTGTTTCACTGCTGCTTTCTGTTGTAACATTTCCAGTAAAACCACCCTTAACTCCTGAAATTAAATTAAGAATATTAGAATTATTAATCTTAAGAGGAATTTTTTGAAGGTTAGTCCCTTCTCCTAATATTTCTGAACCTGTTGAAATTGCATTTGTTACATTATCCTTTGACAATGCATTTAAAATATTTTTTGTATTATCATCTTTAGTTGAATTTTGAAGTGAATTTAAAAGTGATTGATATACAATTTCAAATTCCATTCCATCTCCTAAACTTTCCTGTAATACATTTTTCATCATACTAAGTTGCAAAAGTTCATTTGCATCCTTAATCCCATTAATCTCCATTTCTTAACCTCTCCATATTTTTTCTTATGAAACTTCAAAAATCATTTCATCATAATCTTCATAATTAACATTTTTATAAAAACTCTTTGCCATAGCCATAACTCTATGCTCACCCTTTACAAATGGAATAAAAGTATAATAATTTTTTCTACTATAATCCTGTACCTTCATCCAATTACCATTTTCCATAACATAAAATTCATAACATACATCTTTGCCACCAGATGAAGTTACATAAAAAGAAACCTCTTTATTTACTTTTATTTCATTTATATTATAACTTATTTTAGTATTAATTACAGGCTTATTTTCATAAACATATACACTTATTTCTTTTTTATCATCATATTTTTCGTCACTTTTTACATTCTTACAGTATACAGTAAAAGAATATTTTCCTGCACACTTTGGAATAATCTCTATATTTTTTTCCCTTTGATAATTAATTGTATCTACTTCTCTTCCATTAATCTTCATTGTATACTTCATAAGTGTATTTTCTGTATTTTGAACTATAGATTTAATGCTAATAGTATCTCCTACAACATAACTTTTTCTATTCTGAAGTAGAATATAATCGATTTTGGCAGCTATAAAATCTGTTGCTTTTATTTTTACAATACAGCTATTATCAAATTCTTTATCAGAAAATTTATCCTTGACTCTTACTTCGATTTCATAATTTCCCTTTTCTTCAGGAATAAAATCTACCCAATTAGATGGACCATAATCTATTCTTTCTTTTTCTATTTTATCCTTATATACAATAAAAGCATATTTAAGATCTAGGCCACCTTCAGCAATAATTTTAATATTTGTTTTTTCTCCAACTAATATGCATTTCTTTTCAGATATAATTTGCGAAATTCTAATAGGAATACTAGAACAATTATCAACATTATATGAAATACTCTTTTTATCTTCATACTCATCATTACATGAAGAATCTTTAACTAAAACAGTAATATTGTACTTTCCCACTAATTTTGTAGTCCATAAATATTCATTTGATCTTATAAAACCTGTATCTTCTTTAACTTTGCCCTCAATTATATACCTATATAATAATTGTCGGCCGCCAATTGCATCAACTTTAATATTTACTTTACTTCCATTTAATTCTGTTGATAATACATCAGTACTTATTTCATTTAATATAACTTTATCATACTTCTTTACATCGTATATCATAATTGCTCTATCATCAAATTCATTGTTTGATAACATATCACGTGCAAGACATAATAATTTATATTTTCCAGCTGTATTTTCTGAAAAACTTACACTTTGACTAGAAGAATAATCCTGAATACATATTTTCTCCCCAAAATTATTAATTTTAATAAATTTGTATAATATTGTTCTTTCATTATCTAAATTTGTTTGAACTTTAAATGACAATTCATTTCCTACTATACGTTTTTTAGTTAAACAATTAAATTTTACTATTGTTACCTTCTTTTCCTTTTCATAAACTTCAAAATTAACTGTTGCAAAATCATCAAATTTTTCTAATGATTTTTCATTTTTACATTCAATTAATATTTCATATTTCCCCTTAAATGTAGGAGTAAAAATAAATGTACTTTCTTTTGAATAATCTCTAAGTGCTTCCCAACCACGCTTACCATTTAACCAAAATCTATACATAAGATTATCACAAAATCCACAAACATTAATATTTATTTTTTCACCAATAATTAATTTATCCTTACTTATTTGAACATTTTTAATATATTTATTTTCTATACTCTTATTATCTATATTTTTAATATTATCATGGCATTTGTTTTCGAAACTATCATTACATTTTATGTTTAATATATTATCTTCTTCATTTTCTAATTCTTTAACCACTACTTCGCCTTTTGTCATAAAATCAAATGGCTTTTTAGAATTAATTTTCTTTGCTTGAACCATTACTATATATTTTCCCTGCCAATTAGGAATCCATGTACACTCATTTTTTTCTGAATAATCTTGAATAGTTTTCCATATTCCATCTATGCCAACAATAAATTTATACAAAACATCCTTATCAATAGGTTGTACTTTTATTATTTTTTCTTTATTTACACATGCTACATTTAATTCTGTGTCAAATAATATTTGTAATTCACTCACCCTAATCACCTCTCCAAAGCTCTTTTCTATTTTATCATAATTAACAAATATTGGAAATAGTTTTTTAAAAAAATAAACTGTACCCTATTATGTACAGCTTACTCATTTATATTACTCATATCCATTTACCACTACATTAATTTCACCTGTTTCTGGTGACATAACAAGTCCATGAACTGCAATATCCTTTGGAATTAAAGGATGATCTTTTATAGTTTTTACATTTTCTTTTATAGATTCTTCCACAGAATTAAATCCTCTAAGCCAATCTTTTAAATCATGTCCTGAATATTCTAAAACATCAATTACTTCTTGAGATATACCTCTTTCTTTTATCTTTTCCATTAATTCATTTACATTAACATTACACATACCACAACCACTATGGCCTATAACAAGTATCTCCTCTATATTAAATTCATATATTGCAACTATTATACTTTTCATCACACTTCCAAAATGACTTGTTATCTCAGCGCCAGCATTTTTAACTATCTTTACATCACTATTTTTAATATTTAGTGCCTTTGGTAAAAGTTCTGTAAGTCTAGTGTCCATACATGAAAAAATTAAAATTTTCTTATCTGGTGTTTTTGATGTAGCAAACTCCTCATATTGCTTATTTTTTACAAAATTCTTATTGTATTCTATCATTTCATCTAATCTTCTCATAAATTCCTCCTTAATTATTTTAATAAACCTTTTAAATTTTTTAATAATCTTTTATCATCTTCACTTGTACGTTTTCTTGGATTTGACGTTTTTCCTCCACCACGTCTTATTTTTTGGCTTGTATGTCTCTTTTCTAATAAATTATCTATATTATCTTCTGTATACATATGACCACTTGGATTTAATATGCCCTTTGCCTTAGATAAACACATGGCAGCAACTCCATAATCTTGAGTTATTACAATATCTCCCTTTTCTAAATTATTAACAATATACATATCAACACTTTGAAAACCACTATCTACTACCCTTACTTCTGAATAATCACTTGTGATATAGTGATTTATATCACAAAATATAATAACTTTTACTTGAAATTCTTTAGCTTTAGATTCAATTAAAGGGATGCTTGGACAAGCATCCCCATCAATTATAATTTTCATATGTTTATAAAAATATTAAAGTCTCTTTTCAAGTTCTTCTTTCATATCTTCGTATCCTGGTTTTCCAAGTAAAGCAAACATATTCTTCTTGTAAGCTTCAACACCTGGTTGGTTAAATGGATTAATTCCTAGTAAATATCCACTTATTCCACAAGCCTTTTCAAAGAAGTAAACTAATTGACCAAAATAATATGGTGAAATTTCTGGTACATTTAATACTAAATTAGGAACTCCTCCATCATTATGTGCAAGTAAAGTACCTTCAAAAGCTTTATGGTTAACATAATCCATTTCTTTTCCTGCAAGGAAGTTTAATCCATCAAGGTTTTCATCATTTGCTTCAATAACAACTTTCTTCTTTGGAGTTTCAACATTTATTACTGTTTCAAAAAGATCTCTTCTACCTTCTTGGATATATTGACCCATTGAGTGTAAATCTGTTGTAAAGCTAACTCCTGCTGGGAATAATCCCTTGTTATCTTTACCTTCTGATTCTCCATAAAGTTGTTTCCACCATTCATTGAAATAAACTAATGCTGGTTCATAGTTAACAAGTATTTCAATTTCCTTACCCTTGTTATATAATGCATTTCTTACTGCTGCATACTTATATGCATCATTTTCCTTTAATGAAGGATTAGCATATTCTTCTCTTGCATCAGCTGCACCTTTCATTATTTCATCTATATCAATTCCTGCTGCAGCTATTGGAAGTAATCCTACTGCTGTTAATACTGAGAATCTTCCTCCAACATCATCTGGTACTACAAAAGTTTCATATCCTTCTGCATCTGCTAAAGTTTTTAATGCTCCTTTAGCTTTATCAGTTGTTGCATATATTCTCTTCTTAGCTTCTTCTTTTCCATATTTCTTTTCAAGTAAATCTTTAAATATTCTAAAAGCTATTGCTGGTTCTGTAGTAGTTCCTGATTTAGAAATTACATTTACAGAAATATCTTTTCCTTCTACTGCTTCTAAAAGATCTGCCATATATGTTGAGCTTATGTTATTTCCAACATAGAATATTTTAGGTGCTTTTCTCTTATCCTTATCTAAAGAATTGTGGAAAGTATTTGTAAGCATTTCAATTGCTGCTCTAGCGCCTAAATAAGAACCACCAATTCCTATTACTATTAATGCATCAGAATCAGATTTGATTTTTTCTGCTGCTTTTTTAATTCTTTCAAATTCATCTTTATCATAATTAACTGGAAGGTCAATCCATCCTAAAAAGTCATTTCCAGCTCCACTTTTATTATGTAATTTATCATGAGCTGCTTTTACTGCTTCCTCCATGTATTCTATTTCATAGTCATTAAGAAATGCAGTTGTTTTACTTAGATCTAAACTTAATTTTTTCACAATTATTACCTCCGGAAATTATTATCTTTACTTACCATTTTTTATTATAACACATTTTTTAGTAATTTATATTTTATTTTTTTAAAAAAAGAGCCCCAAAAGGGAGCCCTAAAAGAAATAAATATGAGCACTAAACACTTAATCCAAAGTTACCACATAAAGCAGCAAGACCACCTTGGAATCCACTACCAATAGCGTTAAATTTCCATTCGCCATTGTTTCTGTAAATTTCAGCTACTACTATAGCAGTTTCAATTGAAAAATCTTCTCCTAAATCATACTTAATTAATTCTTCGTTTGTATCTGCATTTAATACTCTAACATATGCATTAGAAACTTGTCCGAAATTTTGTTTTCTAGCTTCTGCATCATTTATTGTTACTGTAAAATCTACTTTTTCTATTTCTTGTGGTACCATACTTAAGTCTATTTTAATTTGTTCATCATCACCATCACCAGCACCAGTTAAATTATCACCTAAATGTTGAATTGCACCTGATGGATGAGTTAAATTATTATAGAAAACCATATCTGTATCTTTTGCGCACTTTCCATTTCCTGCACAACAAAAAGCAGATGCATCTAAATCAAATTCTGATCCTCCATCATATTTATTAGTATCCCATCCAAGACCTACTATAATGTTTTTAAGTCCTTTATTACCCTTTGTCAAGTCAACTTTTTGACCTTTTGTTAATGATATTGCCATTTTAAATCCTCCAATTTTTTTCTTAAAAATTTATACTAATTATTGTTTTTACAATATTGATATCTTTTACATATACTATTTTATCAAAATATTATTTATATTCCAATATTTTTCTATATATTTAATAATTCCTTAATAATTTCTTCAGTACCTTCAAAGCCTTCATTTTTGCTTATAAAATCTTTAGTATTTTTCATTTCATGTTCTATTGCAGATTTTGCTGGTACAAATGCTCTATTAGATTTTTTTAGCATATTTAAATCCATTGAAGAATCCCCCATAGCACAAAATTCTTTTTCATTTAAATAATTCATCAAAAAGTCTATTGCATTTTCTTTAGTTAATATTTTAGGTAAAAAATATATTTTTCTCCCACTTATGTAAAAATTCCAATTAAAAGCTTCTAATTCCTTTTTAAACGTCTCTATCTTTCTTAAATCAAACCTTTCAAGGTCCACAACTAAATAAAAAAACATTTCATCTACACTTCTAACCTTTAAAATTCCTTCTAATTCCCCATACTTTTCATTAAAAAAACTCATTGTAGATAACAAGCTATTACATTCTTTTAATCTCTTCTTTACAATATTACTCCATATTTCAAGAGGCTTTCCATTATATAAAATAACACCACCATTAGTAGTTATACTATATTGAAAATTTATACCATGTTCATTAAATTTAATTCTTGAAAATTGTTCTATACTTCTTGTAGTAGTTGGTATAAACTTATTGTCTTTTGAAATTTCTTTAAGAAGCTTTACAGTATTCTTTGAAATATACGATATTTCTTTTCCATCTAAAACCTCAATACAATATAGCTTGTCTCTATCTTTTATGAATTTTTTTGAATAAATTAATGTTCTATCTAAATCACTAAAAAAAAGCATACTTTTTCCTTCCTAAACATATATTTTTTTACTAAACATCTTTTAAATTTTTGATTATTCCACAACATTTATATGATTTTAATGGATACACCTCTACTGGAACATTTTTCTCTTTTGCAAGTACAAATATATGATTAAGTCTTTCATCATCTAAACTATCAACTAGTATTTTATATGGAATTCTTCTAAGTAAGACTCTTGTTGTTTCACCAATTCCAGGTTTTATAAAATTTATGTCTTTAACATCAAACGCTTCTCTAATCATTTCTACATCTTCTGCACCAAGTTTTGTAATATCATCCTTTTCCCAATCTTTCATAGTCTCATTAATCTTTTCAAATTGACTTTCAAATTCAGCTGATATTGTATCTATATATTTATTTGACTCATCAAATTCTTTAAGTTCTTTGTAATATTTTGCTCCATGGAAATCTTCCTCATGAATTAAATCCCTTCTAAGCACAGTTCTACTTACAAGACCAGATACTGTTGAATTTAAACATGCACTTGGTATTAAAAAATCTTCCCTTACGCCATAACTTTTAGAATATCCCGCTGGGTCTGCTAGTACCGCAAGGGCATCATCTAATTGTATATTATATTTTTTATAATAGTCATCACATGCCTTTTTTAATACATTGCAAATTGTACCTTTTCCAGTCCATCCATCTATAAATTGAATTTTCATATCTTTATGATGATCTAAAATATATTTTATAGCATTTTCATCAATACCTCTATCTCTTATGATTGAAATAGTATAATGTGGAAGATTTATATTATATTTTTTCTTTATATATCTTTTGGCAAGTATACCTATTGGAGTACCAGCTCTTGCAAGAGATACTAAAACTACATTTTTACCATTTCTTTTTATAATTTTCTCAGACATTACACCTGCTGCAAATGCTAATTTCTTTTTGTACTTTTCAAGCTTTTCTCTATATAAATTTAAATAAGTATCACTTACTTGATATTCTATAGGAAGCATTTCTGAATAATGGCGTCCACTTTGAATAGCCTTTTCTCTCTCCCTATTACCTTGCTCAATTTTAGCATCTGAAATATCCTTAAGTAAAAATATAACATCATCTTTTGAATATGTTCCAAACTCTTTATTTTCTGAATTCATATAATATTACTCCTTAAAAAATCTAACTATATTAATTTTCTTTATTCCAGCAAATTCTAGTATTTTTATAAACTCATTAACTTTAGAAGGCTCTTTGAAAACTTCCATAAATAAAAAACATTCATCATATTTATTTACTCTTAAATTATAAATATAATTTATGTTTTTATTATAAAAACTTTCAAAAGTATATTTTTCCTTTATAGGATATTCACTATCATTTATAGCTATAATAGGGCTTCTTGTTGTAGAATGATAATAAACATTTCCCTTAATTTTCTTTGAGAGCATCATTGGAATATACATAAATTCTTCAATTCCAAGGCAAAGTATATTAGAATTTTCATCATTTGGAATAAGTTTTTTAGATTCTCTATCTATTATATGTAGTAGCTTTTCTTGCATTTTTCTACTTATTCCAAATCTACCTGTATAAAGACTATATTTTTTCTCTCCAAAATATTCTTCAAAATCTAGATATATATCATTAATTACAGCATTAAAATTGGTACTTTCCTCCACTTTAACAATGCTATCTTCTAATTCATTTTCCATAGAAAATTCAAAATTCCCATTAAATAAATATACAAATTCTATAGAGCATCCCAAACTACTTGCAACCTTTTGAATTTCTTTATTTCTTTCTTCATCAATCCAATTAAGAACAGATGCAATTACAAATTTTTTAACCTTAAATGTTTCTTGAATTTTTGAAATCATATTAAGACATGTTTTAGCTGTAGTTATTTCATCATCAACAAGAATAACTTCACTTACATCATTAATATTATTCAAATTATCTATATATAGATTTTGCTCCATTGCATGAGAATGTTCCTCTAAAAATTCTAATTTTTTTAAAGCTTTAACCTCTTCCCTTGTAGTATGAATAAAATATTCTGCACTTTCTAAATAATTAAAAAATGAATGAGAAAGACAAGTTGCAGTTTCTGCAAAACCTATTACAAGTTGTCTTTCATTTTTATAATTTTCATGTTTCATCTTGTAACTTTTAGCAAGAAGTAATCCTAATTTATCAACCTTATTAGGATTTATAGGAAGGTGCTTACCTAAAGTTTTTGACACAAATAAAAATTTACGTTTTTTATTATTTCTAAGGGCAACAGATAAATAATCATTTATATCTAAATTAAGAGGATTATCTTTGATATTTATTTTGCAATTAAAATTCAAGTAACTCATTATAATCTACTCCTTCATTAAATACTCCATAAACTTTTGAAAGTTTTATTATTCTTTTAGCCCAATTTAAATGGGGATTTACCTCATTCATTCTATCCTTGTGAAGTCCAGCACTTACACCATATTTGCTATTTACATTTCCAAGTA
>JAAYQS010000140.1 GCA_012519155.1 Clostridiales bacterium | reverse complement strand
TCCTGAGCCAGGATCAAACTCTCAATAAAAAGTTTGATTCTAAGTCTTATTTCTAAGACCGCTCATAAAACTTACTAATAAAAGAATTGCTGGTTCTTAACTTATTATTCTGTTCAATTTTCAAAGATCAACTAGTCATTTCAGACCGCCATATTATAATATCATCAACAATTCGTATTGTCAACAAGTTTTTTTAATTTTTACTCATTCACAAATGAACTCTTGCTCTGACGACAGAACCTATAATAACATTTTTTTAAAAAATTATATATCCATCATACTTGAATATAAAAAAATATTTTAAATTCTCTTCTATTTTCTCTTTTTTTCTTTTATATTTTATTAATGACACGCCAGGATATGTTATTGAATTTATTAAATAAAAATATAAAATAACATATATATTTTTACTTTTATTCATTAATTACTTTACTCTTTTTGTCATTTATTTTATTATTTAAGTATACCTATGATATTATAAAGGAGGGGGAAATTTTGAATAAAAAAGCAACATTAGCATTTTTACTTGCAACTTCTGCATTTTTCATTATGGGATGTAGCAACAATTCAGAAAATAATTCAACTAAAACTTCAAATGATTTAACTTATTCAAAACCATCTTATAACACATTAAAGCGTCCTTTTGTACTAAGCAATTCAACTTTTACAAAATGTCCTTTTGTTATAAAAGATAATTCAATTATTTTTCCTAATACAAATGATGAAAACAGGATATCTTATATAGACTCTACATTTAACAATAATATTATAAATACAAGCGATGTAAAAGATTTTATAAATTTGTCTACAGATGATTTATGCATCTCCAATAACACAATATATTTTTCAAATATTTCAAAAGGGAACAGATTAAGCTCAACAAATTTTAATAGTAAAACAGAAGAAATAATTTCAGAAGATAATGTATCAAATTTAGTTGCAGTAGATAACTTAATATATTACATAAATAATACAGATTCAAAACACCTTTATGTATATGATACTAATACTAAAAAAACAACTCTTATTTCTGATAATACGTTTAATAATTTTATTATTAATGGTGATTTTATACTGTTTCAAAATCCAAATGACCAATTCAAATTATATAAAGTAAGAATTGATGGTAGCGAAACCGAAAAAATAACGGACTTTTCTGTCGATAGTTATGTAATCCATGAAAATGTTATATTAGCCATAAATTCATCAGACAATAACAATTTATATTCAATTGATCCTTCAAATTTAAAAGCCACTAGACTGTTTTTAATGAATGGAGAAAATTTAAAAGCATTTAACGGAAAATTATATTTTATAAATTGTGATGATTCTAATTACTTATATACATTAAATGTTAACTTAGCTGATTCTACATGTACATCAAATGCACTTATCAAGGATTCAATAAGCGATTATTACCTTAATGAAAAGGGGATTTTCGTTAATAAAAACATCACTCCTAATAACATTTCTTATAAATCCTACAATTAGCATATAAAAAAAATAAGGAGCTTATTAGCCCCTTATTTTTATGTTTATTTTAAACCTTTGACAATTTCCTTAAATTTTCGTCCTCTTACCGCAAAGTTTGGGAACATATCAAAAGCCGCACAAGCAGGTGAAAGAGTAACTATATCTCCCTTTTGTGCAATTTCCCTTGCCTTGTTTACAGCTTCTTCTAAAGAAGAAACCTCTACAATATTAACCTTAATATTCTTATCTTCATAAAGCTTTTTAAAGGCAAATTTAATTTTATCCTTTGTTGCACCTAAAAGAATTAATTCTTTTATATATGGATATCCCTCATATGCTAAAGGCTCAAAAGGTATATGTTTGTCATAACCACCAGCAATAACTATAACCTTGGTATCAAAGGCCCTAAGACCTGCAAGTGTTCTTGTAGGACTTGAGGCAATAGAATCGTTATAATATTTAACACCATCAAGTTCTCTTACAAGCTCACATCTATGCTCTACACCTGCGAATGTAGTAGCCACCTTCTTCATTGATTCCTTAGAAACCTCATCTTTTGTTGCAATAAATGCAGCCAAATAATTTTCTACATTATGCATACCTTTTATTACAATTTCATCCTTCTTACAAACAGCTTCTCCATCAACAAATAATGTTCCATCTTTATAATAAGCTCCATTTTTAACTTCTCTCTTTGAACTGAATTCTCTAACTTCGCCCTTGGCTTCTTCTTCAAAAGAATAAGTTATTTCATTTTCTCTATTAACAACTAAAATATCATTTGAATTTTGATACAAGAAGATATTTTTCTTTGCATCAATATATTCTTGCATATCCTTATGCATATCTAAATGATTAGGCGCTAAATTTGTACATATAGCTACATCTATTGGAAGATTCATTGTCATTAATTGAAAGCTTGATAATTCTAATACAACCTTATCAGTATCTTTTATATCTTCTATTTGTGCAAATAGAGGAGTACCAATATTGCCTCCAACCCATGTTGTATATCCTTCTTCTTTTAATAATTTAGATATTATAGTTGTTGTTGTTGTCTTTCCGTCACTACCAGTAACAGCATATATCTTTCCTTTGCAATATCTAACAAACTCTTCCATCTCGGATGTTATATACGCGCCTTCATTCTTAGCTTTGACTAATGCTTCACTATCAATTCTCATTGAAGGAGTTTTAAATACTACATCAAATCCTGTAAGTTTTTCTAGATAACCTTCACCTAAGTTAAGAATAACTCCGATATTTTTAAATTTTTGTGCAATTTCGCCTAGTTGACTCTCTGTTTTCTTATCAAAAGCAGAAACTTTAGCTCCAAGCTTAACTAAAAATTCAATTAATGGTATATTAGAAACTCCTATACCTACTACAGCTACCTTTTTATTGTTTATATATTTTTTAAATTCATTAAAATCTTTTTTCATTTTAATGCCCCCAATTAGAATATTAAGCTTTTTTCAATATATGACTCTAATTCACTTATTTTAACTCTATCTTGTTTCATTGTATCTCTATCTCTTATAGTTACACATCCATCATTTTCTGTATCAAAATCTACAGTTATGCAATATGGTGTTCCTATTTCATCTTGTCTTCTATATCTCTTACCTATGCTTCCACCTTCATCATATTCCACGTTAAATTTCTTTGCTAATTCTCCATATACTTCTAAAGCTTTGTCAGATAACTTTTTAGATAAAGGTAAAATAGCAGCTTTATATGGCGCTAATGCTGGATGAATATGCATTACAGTTCTAGTATCTCCACCTTCTAATTCTTCTTCATCATATGCTTCTACTAAAAATGCTAATGCAACTCTATCAGCACCTAATGATGGTTCTATAACATATGGAATATATTTTTCATTTGTATTTGGATCTAAATATGTTAAATCTTGTCCTGAATGCTCTTGGTGTTTACTTAAATCATAATCAGTTCTGTCTGCTATGCCCCAAAGTTCACCCCATCCAAATGGGAATAAATATTCTATATCTGATGTAGCTTTTGAATAGAAGGATAATTCTTCTTTACTATGATCTCTCATTCTAACATTATCTTCGTTTATTCCTAAGTTAAGTAAGAATTGCCAACAATATTTTCTCCAATATTCAAACCATTCCAAGTCTGTATCCGGTTTACAGAAAAATTCTAATTCCATTTGTTCAAATTCTCTTGTTCTAAATGTAAAATTACCTGGAGTTATTTCATTTCTAAAAGACTTTCCTATTTGACCAATACCAAATGGAACTTTCTTTCTAGTTGTTCTTTGTACAGCTTTAAAATTAACAAATATACCCTGAGCTGTTTCTGGTCTTAAATATATTTCATTTTTTGCATCTTCTGTAACACCTGCATAAGTTTTAAACATCAAGTTAAATTTTCTTATATCAGTATAATTCATTTTACCGCATTTAGGGCAAACTATATTATGTTCTTCAATATAACTTTTTAATTGTTCATTAGTCCATCCATCTGCTGAAGCAACTTCTGCTCCATTTTCTGTCATATAATCTTCTACAAGCTTATCAGCTCTAAATCTAGATTTACATTCTTTACAGTCCATTAATGGATCTGAAAAACCACCAACATGTCCTGAAGCAACCCATACTTCTCTGTTCATTAAAATAGCACTATCAAGACCAACGTTATAAGGGCTCTCTTGAACAAATTTTTTCCACCAAGCTTTTTTTACATTATTTTTAAATTCAACTCCAAGTGGGCCATAATCCCAAGCATTTGCCAAGCCACCATATATATCTGAACCAGGGAATATAAATCCTCTATTCTTGCAAAGAGCAACTATCTTATCCATTGTTTTTTTAACCGCCATATTTTTTACCTCCAAAATTTTATATATAAAAAAAGAGCCTTAAAACCTAAAGGGACGAAATTAACTTCCGCGGTTCCACCCTTCTTGGCATAAGCCCAACTTTAAAAAGCGCATTCAAAAGTTCCATTCACCTTATAGCTATAATATCTTACACCTACCGATACCTCTCTAAAATAACACAAAAGACTACTCCTCTTTCTCTTCATGCATATTAATTTATATAAATAATTTTATCAAATGTTAAATATATGTCAAGACTTTTATAAAAAAAGCAATGGAAAATCCATTGCTTAAATATTATGTGGCTCCGCGAAGAGGGCTCGAACCTCCAACCTATCGGTTAACAGCCGAGTGCTCCACCATTGAGCTATCGCGGAATATTATATGCATACTAACGTTATAAAAAATGGCTCCGCGAAGAGGGCTCGAACCTCCAACCTATCGGTTAACAGCCGAGTGCTCCACCATTGAGCTATCGCGGAACGTTAGCACATTGATTATTATATCAGCTTTAAAATAAAATGCAAGTACTTTTGCATATTTTTTTTAATTTTTTTATTAATTTTTTTTCATTGCTTTAAATGCGTAATATTAACCTCTTATTACAATTTCAAAAATGGACAGTTTTCATTTGAAAGCCGCCCATTTTTCTAATTTTCCTTAGTTAAATTAAACTATATATATTAAACATACTACTTATCTAATGGTTTCATTGCAGGGAATAATAATACATCTCTTATTGATGCTGAATCAGTTAAGAACATAATAAGTCTATCTATACCCATTCCAAGACCACCTGTAGGAGGCATACCAGTTTCTAATGCACTCATGAAATCTTCATCAATAACATAAGCTTCATCATCACCTAATTCTCTTGATTTAGCTTGTTGTTCAAATCTTTGTCTTTGAACTATAGGATCATTAAGTTCTGAATATGCATTACATATTTCTCTACCAAACACAAATCCTTCAAATCTTTCAGTAAACATTTCATTTCCTCTCTTTTTCTTAGTTAAAGGAGAAATTTCTACTGGATAATCACACACAAATGTTGGTTGAATCATATTTTCTTCGCCAAATTCTTCATATAATGCATTTAATACTTCACCTTTTGTTACTGTATTTAAAGGCTTAGGAAATTCTAAGTTCTTTTCCTTTGCAATTTTTTGAGCTTCTTCATCAGTTACTATTTCATTAAAGTCTACACCTGCATATTCCTTTACAGCATCAACCATAGTTATTCTTCTCCATGGTGGCTTAAAGTCTATTTCTGTTCCTTGATAAGTAACTTTAGTTGTTCCATTTACCTTTTCACATACATAAGCAACTAAATTTTCAGTTATTTCCATCATATCATTGTAATCTGAATATGCTTCATATAATTCAATACATGTAAATTCTGGATTATGTCTTATATCCATTCCTTCATTTCTGAAGTTTCTTCCCATTTCATATACTTTTTCAAATCCTGCAACTATTAATCTCTTTAAATAAAGTTCAGTAGCTATTCTTAAGTACATGTCAATGTTTAATGTATTATGATGAGTAATAAATGGTCTTGCTGCTGCGCCACCTGCTATAGCTCCAAGAATTGGAGTTTCCACCTCTAAGAACCCTTTATTATCTAAGAATTCTCTAATAGCTGAAATTATTTGGCTTCTTTTAATAAAAGTATTTTTAACTTCTGGATTAGTAATTATATCTACTTCTCTTTGTCTATATCTTAGATCTGGGTCTTTTAAACCATGCCACTTTTCTGGTAATGGCTTTAAAGATTTACTTATAAGTTTAAATTCATTTACATTTACAGTTACTTCTTCTGTTCTAGTTTTAAACACTTCACCTTTAGCCCAAATTATATCACCAATGTCAAAGCTTTTATATTCTTTAAGATTATCTTCTCCAACTTTATCTATCTTTAAAAATAATTGAATTTTACCATCTTTATCATGAATATCTGAGAATACTACTTTTCCTTGACCTCTTTTTGACATTATTCTTCCAGCAACAGAAACTTCTTTTCCTTCTAATTCATCATAATTTGATTTTACAGCTTCTGATGTATGGCTTCTTTCTACTTTATAAACATCAAAAGGATCCTTTCCTTGCTTTTTTAATTCCTCAAGCTTTTCTCTTCTAAGTTGCTCTTGTTCACTAAACTTAGATTCTAACTCTTGCATATTCATTTCTTCAGTTGACATTAATATCCCTCCGTTACACTCTTCTTATATCAAGTATTTCAAATTTACTAACTCCATCTGGAACTGGTATTTCAACAATCTCTCCTATTTTCTTACCTATTAGCCCTTTTCCAACAGGTGATTCATTAGAAATTTTAAAGTTCATTGGATCTGCTTCTGCTGAACCTACAATTGAATATTCAACTTCTTCATCAAAATCATAATCCTTAACTTTAACTATTGAACCTACAGAAACAGTATCTTTAGGCATATCAGATTCATCTACAACAGTAGCATTCTTTAACATATTTTCAATTTGTAATATTCTACCTTCTGTAAATGCTTGCTCATTTTTAGCTTCATCATATTCTGAATTTTCACTTAAATCTCCGTATCCTAAAGCTACTTTTATCTTTTCAGTAATTTCTCTTCTTTTAGTTGTTTTTAAATATTCTAATTCATCCTCTAGTTTTTTTACACCTTCATATGTCATTACAAATTTTTTTGATTCGCTCATATCTTGTACTCCCCTTTAGCAACCTATTTTCAATTTATTCCTTGAAATCATTTAAATTATTATAAATCAGCATACTTAATCTGTCAACAAATTAACTTATAATGGATATCAAAATTGATTTTTATAATCGTTAAACACCTTAAATATTTCACTGCTATTTTCTAGAGTATTAACTAAATTTCTAATCTCTGTACATCCTTTTAAGCCCTTAATATACCACGAAGAATGCTTTCGCATTTCTCTTATAGCTTTATATTCCCCATCATATTTAATGGCAAGAGCATAATGCCTTAAACACATATCTATTTTTTCTTGTGGTGTTATAGTTATGGATCCGTTTTTATCAAAGGCCGATTTTATTTCTTTAAAAATCCATGGATTTCCCATACTACCTCTAGCAACCATTATAGCATCGCAATTAGTTATTTCTTTCATTTTTAAAGCATCAGTTGCACAAAAAATATCTCCATTTCCTATTACAGGTATAGAAACAGCTTCCTTAACCTTTTTTATTATTTGCCAATCAGCTTTTCCTTCATACATTTGCTTTTTAGTCCTTCCATGAACAGCAATTGCATCTGCCCCAGCATATTCAAGTCTTTTAGCAAATTCAATTGCATTTACATGTTCTTCGTCAAATCCTTTTCTGAATTTTACTGTTATGGGCTTTTTAGACACCTTTTTTATTTCTCTTACAATTTCTTCAGCCAAATCTGGTTCCTTCATTAACGCAGATCCTTCACCGTTTTTAACTATCTTATTAGCTGGGCATCCCATATTAATATCTATTATGCAAATATCATCTCTATCATTTAATTGTTCTTCACATATTGTGGCCATTATTTTTGGGTCTCTGCCAAAAATTTGAGCTGCTACTGGTTTTTCTTCGTCAGCTATCTTTAGAAGTTTTTTTGTTTTGTCATTATTATAGTATAAAGCTCTTGCACTAACCATTTCGGTATATACAAGTTCACACCCCATTTCCTTACATAAGCCTCTAAATGATATATCAGTAACTCCAGCCATAGGCGCTAAAAATATTCCATTTTTGAATTCTAAATTAGATATTTTCATATTTTCACTCCACATTTTTGTAGTATATCATCTTAAGTCCTTCTAATGTCAAGTCTGAATCTACTTTATCAATTGCATCAGTTTCTTTTGCAATTAATTTTGCAAGGCCCCCTGTTGCTACAACTAAAGGTTCATCGTCAATTACTTTTTTCATTTCTTTCTTCATCTTTGAAACTATATATTCAACTTGGCCTATATATCCATAAAGAATTCCTGCCTGCATACTTGTAACAGTATTTTTGCATATAACACTTTTAGGAAGTTCAAGTTCAACCCTTGGAAGTTTTGCAGCCCTATCAAATAGTGCATCTGATGATATCTTAATTCCTGGCACAATACATCCTCCTAAATAATCACCATTTTTAGTTAGTGCGCAAAATGTAGTTGCAGTACCAAAATCGATTATTACAAGGGATTTCTTATATATTTCAAATGCCGCCACAGCATTTACTATTCTATCTGCACCAACTTCCTTTGGATTATCATATTTTATATTTATACCAGTTTTCACTCCAGGTCCCACTATAATAGGTTCTATATTAAAGCATTTTTTTAGCATATTTTCTAATGAATGCATAACATTAGGAACTACTGATGATACAATTATTCCTTTTATGTCTTTAGGCATTAAATTACTTTGAGCAAACAACTGCATAACTTGTATACTATACTCATCTGATGTCTTCTTAGGATCTGTAGAAATACGCCAACTTGCAATATAATCTTTTCCGTTATGCACTCCAAGTACAATATTGGTATTTCCAACGTCAACAAGTAAAACCATAAAACACCACCTTAATATTTTTACTTTTGTGTATTTAAAATTAAAAGCAGCTTAAGGGCCGCTTTTATATTTTACCACCAATCTAAATTTTTACACTCTTATTTTAGCAAGTAAGTACAATTTGTCAAGACACAGTAAAAAAGTGGCATAGCCACTTTTCTTATGTATAAAATTATTGTAAATATTTCTAGAATAATCCTACTATTTCTCCATTTTCAAGTATATCCATTTTATTAGCAGCAGGTACTTTTGGTAAGCCTGGCATTGTCATAACATTACCTGTTAGTGCAACAATAAATCCTGCTCCATTTGAAACTCTAACTTCTCTAACAGTAATATTAAATCCTTCAGGCTTAGCAAGTAATGTTGGATTATCTGATAAAGAATATTGTGTTTTAGCCATACAAATTGGTAATTTATCTAAATTAAATTTTTCTAATTCGGCAATTTGTTTTTTAGCTGCTACAGTATATGTAACTCCATCTGCCCCATATATTTCTTTAGCAATTTTTAATATTTTGTCTTGAATACTTTCTTTTGAATCATATATTGGAGCAAAATCAGATTTTTCATTTTCTAATACATCTAAAACAGTATCTGCTAATTCTAGGCCACCTTCGCCACCTTTCGCCCATACATCTGATAATGCAACCTTAACTCCTTGTTTTTCACAAAATTCCTTAATAAATTTAACTTCTTCATCACTATCAGAAACAAATTTATTTATTGCAACAACTACTGGCACATTAAATTTCTTTATATTTTCTATTTGCTTTTCAAGATTAGCAACACCTTTTTTAAGTGCTTCTACATTAGGTGTATTTAAATCTTCCTTTGAAACTCCACCATGATGTTTTAAAGCTCTTATTGTCGCGACTATAACAACGCAGTCTGGATTTAAATTTCCATATCTACATTTTATATCTAAGAATTTTTCTACACCAAGATCTGCACCAAAACCAGCTTCTGTTATAGCAATGTCAGATAATTTTAATGCAAGTTTTGTAGCTAAAATTGAATTACAACCATGTGCAATATTAGCAAATGGACCCCCATGAATAATTGCTGGAGTATTTTCTAGTGTTTGTACTAAATTAGGCTTTATAGCATCTTTCATAAGTAATGCCATTGCACCATTTACTTCAAGTTCCTTAGCATATACAGGTTCCCCATCTAAGTTATATCCAATAACTATATTTCCCATTCTTTCTTTTAAATCTTTAAGACTTGTAGCTAAGCATAATATAGCCATAATTTCTGAAGCAACTGTTATCATGAATCCATCTTCTCTAACAAATCCATTAGCCTTACCGCCCATTCCTACAACTACGTTTCTTAAAGCTCTATCATTCATATCCATAACTCTCTTAAAAGTTATTCTTCTTGAATCTATTCTTAATTTATTTCCTTGATGAATATGATTATCTATAGCTGCACATAACAAATTATTAGCAGATGTTATAGCATGCATATCACCAGTGAAATGTAAATTTATATCTTCCATTGGTACTACTTGTGCATAACCGCCTCCTGCAGCACCTCCCTTAATACCAAATACAGGTCCGAGTGATGGTTCTCTAAGTGCTATTATTGCATTTTTACCTTTTTTACATAATGCTTGTCCAAGTCCAACTGTTACTGTTGATTTACCTTCTCCTGCTGGTGTAGGATTAATTGCAGTAACTAATACTAATTTACCATCCTTATCATTTTTATGATTATTTAATACATCTAATGAAATTTTACATTTATACTTACCGTATAATTCAATATCATCTTCAGATAAATTGATTTTTTGCGCTATTTTAACAATAGGTTCCATTTTAGCCTCTTGCGCTATTTGTATATCACTTTTCATCTTTTATATATTCACTCTCCTATGTATTTGATAAAAGTAATTCCTACTTTTCTGAATAACAATAAGATTATATCATTTTTATATAACAATTAAAAGTCCTACCTTATTCATTCACTTGCAAGCTTTTTTTAAAAAAGACCTTAAGTCAATCAAATTAACTTAAGGTCTAGTAATTTATTCTTTATTTAAATTTATATTTGTACCTGGTACTGAATCAAATATTCTTTTAAATTCTTCTCCATCAATTTTTTCTTTTTCAATTAACGCCTTAGAAACTGCATGTAACCTATTAATATTATCAGTCAATATTTTTTCAGCTCTATTATAAGCTTCATCAATAAGACTCTTAACTTCTTTATCTATCTTAGCACCGATTTCTTCACTAAAATCTCTTCCTTTTCCAAGATCTCTTCCTAAGAATATCTCACCACTAGGTTCAGAGTTATATGATATAGTTCCTATAGTATCACTCATACCATATTCCATTACCATACTTCTTGCAATAGAACTTGCTCTATCAATATCATTTTTAGCTCCAGTACTAATATCTCCTATTACAAGCTTTTCAGCTACTCTACCTCCTAAAAGTCCTACCATTTCATCTTTTAGTCTTGACTTAGATGTATATGATCTATCTTTTGTTGGTAGATTTAATGTATAACCACCAGCTCTTCCTCTTGGTATTATAGATATTTCATGAACTGGATCCGCATGTTCTAAAAGATTCATTACTACAGCATGCCCTGCTTCATGATATGCTGTTAATCTTTTGTCTTCTTCTGTTATAACTTTACTCTTCTTCTCAGGTCCTGCAATTACCCTTGTTATTGCCTCTTCCATATCAACCATAGAAATTTGCTTTTTGCCTTTTCTAACAGCAAGAAGAGCAGCTTCATTTGTTAAATTTTCTAAGTCAGCGCCACAAAATCCAGGTGTCATTTTTGCTAATACATCTAAATGTACATCTTCTCCTAAAGGCTTCTTCCTAGTATGAACCTTTAAAATTTCCTCTCTTCCTTTTACATCAGGAGATCCAACTACAATTTGTCTATCGAATCTACCTGGTCTTAAAAGTGCAGGATCTAATATATCAAGTCTGTTAGTAGCAGCCACCATAATAATACCTTCATTAACCCCAAATCCATCCATTTCAACTAGCAATTGATTTAAAGTTTGTTCACGTTCATCATGACCTCCACCAAGTCCTGCTCCTCTTTGTCTACCTACAGCATCAATTTCATCAATAAAAATTATACACGGAGCATTTTTCTTAGCTTCGCTAAATAAATCTCTTACTCTTGAAGCACCTACACCAACAAACATCTCAACAAAATCAGATCCAGATATACTAAAAAATGGGACCTTAGCTTCTCCTGATATAGCTTTAGCAAGTAATGTTTTACCTGTACCTGGAGGTCCTACTAATAATATTCCTTTTGGAATTCTAGCTCCCATTTCAATATATTTAGCAGGTTCTCTTAAAAAGTCTACAATTTCAGCAAGTTCTTCTTTTTCTTCATCTGCTCCTGCAACATCTTTAAATGTAATTTTTTGAGAATCAGGATCAGCAAGTTTTGCTCTACTCTTACCAAAGTTCATGGCACTTCTTCCACTGCCACCACCTTGTGCTTGTTGCATAAAAATAAAAAATATAAAGAATCCTACAATAGCTACAAGTACAATAGGTATAATAGTAAGCCACATAGAAGTATTAGATGGCGGAACAAATTCCACCTTAACATTGGCATTTGGATTTTTATTCATAAGTGACACTAATGATTCCTTTAAAGCATAAGTTCTAAATGTCTTATTTTCATTAGTTATGCCTTCTATCATCATTTTATTTTCATTGTATACAATGCTACTTATATCATTATCATTCCACTTTTGTTCAAAATCACTATATGGCAGTGTATTAGCGGTATTACCATTAGTAGTTAATGTTATTGCACATAACGTTAATATTACTAATAAAACTATACATATAGCTGAACTAGAATTTTTTTTCATTAATATCCCCCTCTCGCAATTATCAATTATTTTTACTAAATTTATAAATTTCTATTTGTTATAAACTTCAGATTTCAATATTCCTATATAAGGTAAATTCCTATATTTTTCAGCATAATCAAGACCATATCCAACTAAAAATTCATTTGGCATTTTAAATCCAATATATTTTGCTTTAACATCTGTTTTTCTACCTTCTGGTTTATCTAACAATGCTACAACTTCAACTGAATTAACTTTTCTCTTCTTCAATTCGCCTATTATATATTTCAAAGTAATTCCAGTATCAACAATATCTTCGACAATAAGAACATCCTTTCCTGCCACATCACAATCTACATCTTTTTTTATTTTTACAACTCCAGAAGATTCAGCACTATTTCCATAGCTAGATGCAGCCATAAAATCAATTTGACACGGAATAGATATGTTTTTTAATAAATCTGATGTAAATAAAACTGCACCTTTCAATATTCCAATGACTAATAAATCTTTTCCTTTGTAATCTTCGCTTATTTTACTTCCTAATTTTCTTGAAATTTCAAGAACATCTTCTTCTGATAATAGTACTTCTTTTATATCGTCTTTCATATTTATACCTCTCTATTTACAGTGATTTTTAATATTCTTTCTGTATTTGACGTTATTTTAAATTTATCACTAAGTTTCAAAGAAACAATCCATGCAATATCATTGTCAAATTGGATAATTGGTATATTATCACGCATTTCTTTAGGTACCTTCATATCTATAAATATGTCTTTTAATTTTTTACTACCATTCATTCCAAGAGGACAAATCTTATCACCATTTTTTCTTGTTCTAATTGTAATACTATCTTCTATGATATTATAATCAAAATATTTTATCAAATGATTTTTTTGATAATTTATATTTTTGTCACAAATTACTTCAAAATCAATTGAGTATTCACCATACTTTAACTTTTTACCAGAAATTTCATCCTTGTAAATCTTCACAATATTACTTTCATTTGTTTTATTATTGCACTTTTTTTGAATATAAATATCTTTATATACATTACTCACATACATATTGCCAGGTATATCTAGTTGCTTTCCAGTATCCATATTTTGAAGATTTATAATTTCAAATATATGTTTCATTTCTAAATCATATTTATTACCACTAATATATGATACTGCCCTTCTTAATATCCTTGTTAGAATAGGCTTATCAAGTTTAAATGCTTCTTTAAATATAATAATTTTATCTTTTTGCTCTTTTACAACATTATAATACTCATCTAACGCTTTTTTTTCTATATACTTATTATCTTCTTGAAGTAAAAGCGCCATTCTATTTATAGCTTCAATCACATCTTCATTAAAATTTTGTTTCATGTATGGTAATATATCAAGTCTAATTTTATTCCTACTGTATATTCTTTCCAAGTTAGTTTTATCTATACGTGGATTTAGCATATTTTTTTTACAATAAGCTTCAATTTCATCTCTTCTTAAAAATAAAATAGGCCTAATATATATATTATCTCTCTTAGCAAGTATTCCACCTAAACCTTCAAGCCCTGTGCCACGCATCATTCTCATTATAACAGTTTCTGCTTGATCATTTGCATTATGTGCAGTTGCTATTTTATTCATGTTATATTTTTTTAACACACAATTAAAAAAATCGTATCTAGCTTCTCTGCCTGCTGATTCAGATGACATTTTATTTATTTTTGCATAGCTTTTTATATCTACCTTTTTTGATACAAATTTAATGTTCATTTTTTCGCACATTTTCCTAGCATATTCTTCGTCTGCATCAGCTTCCACACCTCTAAGCATATGATTTACATGTGCTGCTATAATATTTATATTCATATAATCCTTAATTTCATTTAAAAGACTTAATAGACAAATTGAATCTGGACCTCCTGACAATCCTACTACTATGCCATCATTCTTATTAATAAGGTTATTTTCTATAATAAATTTTAAAAATCGTTTTTTTATATCAAACATATTATAATTCATTTATTAATTCCTCTGTTTATTATTATTTACAAATACCCAAAATTAATCATACTCTCTTTTATTGTTTAAAACAATAGTTACATACTTTTTAATCAGCTAATATATCTGCTTGAATCTTACAAACTAAAACAGTCATATCGTCTTGTATATTCTTTCCACTTAATTCCTTGGCCTTTTCTAATATTTCAAGAGCCAATTTTTTAGGATCCTTTGTACATTGAACTAAATAATCTTCAAGCCATGTATAATCAAGCATATGATTTTTATCCACATCTACAATTCCATCACTAATCATAATTATTAAATCACCATTTTTTAATTTTATCTTCACTTTATCTATCTCAATTTTATCTACTGTTCCAAAGGGAGGCATATTAGATGATACTGCCTTTATATTTTTACCTCTTTTAATGAAACTGCTTATAGCTCCAACTTTTATAAATTCTGCCTCGCCAGAATATAAATCTATAATATTAAGATCTAATGTTGAAAATCTTTCATCTTCTTCAAACTTCATGGTCATTACATCATTTATCATATCTATAGCAACATCACTTTTAAATCCAGATTCCATATATTTCTCTATCATTTCTATAGTGGCTAGGCTCTGCTTAGAAGCTTGAGGTCCAAATCCCATTCCATCGCTTATAACATTTACATATTTGTCATTTGTGCATTTTTCAAAACTATAACTATCTCCTGAGCATCTTTCAGTACTCTTTGTACATACTGCAGCATATGATATAGCCTTAAATTTAGGTGCCTCAACAAATAAAATACTACACTCATTATTATCACGCTTAATTTTGCAGCCACCTTCTCCTATTTCCATTTTTGTATTAATAATTTTATTTATTATAGGAAGCACTTCCTTATTACAATAGCTACTTCCTTGGCAATTTTCAAAAACAAGCTTTATATTACTTCGTATATTCTCATCTATATAACAAAATACTTTTTTAGGATATATCATATTTTTGTTTAACTCTTTCTTCAAAATGCGCTGCATATCATTATCTATTTTTATATTAGTATTAAAATCTTCTATCATTTCTTCTATAGAACTTGTAATACACCTTAGATGTTTTGCAGTCATCATTCTACCTTCTATTAATCTATTTTTATATATTTCATTGCTTTTTAATGATGTTACTAATGAATCTGCTCCCTTTATTAATTGAAATTTTTCAAAACATACTTTTTCTAATTGATGCGGAAACACTATTCTATTGTCTTCACAACTTTTTATAAGCTTTTCAAAAGAATTATATGTTACATTGAAATCCCTTTCCCAACAAGTTCTAGATCTTGTGCATTTTGAGCAGACTCTATTTGATAAATTTTCAATTAAACCTGCACTTTTACTTTTAAAATTTAAATTCTCATTTTCGCTCATATTATCAAGAGTTTTAAAAATACTTTCAATAGTGTTATTAAGTTTTTTAACTTTAATTGAAAATTGATTTTTAACTTCCTGCAATTCCAAATCATTTAATTTTTCATTTTTCTTTGAAGAATCAAGTTCACATTCTAACTTGATATATATTCTAGAGGGAATAATAAGAACAAGCACAGATACAACAAAACATTGAATTATTGAATATATTGATAACTGCTCAAAATAAATGCATATTGTTAAATAAGTTATCAAATATGCCAGTGCCACAAATTTTTTTCCAGCTTGCTTAAAAATGCCAGATATGAGACCTATCAAACCATAAAGTATTATCCCTTCTGTTAAATCTCCAGAACTTATTCCTACTATAATTCCCATTGTAATGCCTATAGTTGCACCAAATGTCGTTCCTCCAGTACAAGCAACAAGTAATACCATAAAAAATCCACTAATGCTTTGTATAGAAACATTGCTTATAAACAAATTTCTCATACCAGAAACCAAAAGACATATTATTATAGACATACTTAAAAAATCTTCTGCTGTAAAGAAATAATTATTATTAAATTCAATTAAACACTTAACACCATATTTAACTATATAATAAACAGGAATTATTACAGCAATATTAATTAATGATAGTGCCAAATCAACTTGATAATTATAATCTCTTAACATTACATAGCCCAAATAGCTTATTGCTACAAGAAAAAACATTACTTTTTCAGATACAACTATTTTACTTTTAATTACTGCAATAGAATATACTGCAACAACAATTAATTCTAATAAGACTGCATATTTTCCACTTATACTATCAATTACAGTAATATATCCGATAGAACATCCAAATGCACTCATTATAACATTCTTGCAATTTCTTTGCATAGAAGTTGCCATTAAATATGCTACTCCAAAAGGTGCTATACCAATGGTATTATTATTAAATAAAAGAACTACTCTACTTATTGATATACCTCCTAAAAACAACAATATCAATATAACAGTTTCTTTTTTAATTTCAACATTACTTTTTCTTTTGCACTCTAATACTTTACTTTGATACTGCATAACTCTCTCCCCTTTTTCCATTATATGTAAAATACATTATATCATATATTATAAAATTTATATGTCATTTTATAATATAAAGAGAGAAATACTTAAATTATTTATATAAAAACAATCATAAAAAAAGACTCAATGACAAAAATCATTGAGTCTTGGTGCCGAAGACCGGAATCGAACCGGTACGGTGTTTAACCACCGCAGGATTTTAAGTCCTGTGCGTCTGCCAGTTCCGCCACTTCGGCATATGGTAGCGGAAATAGGACTTGAACCTACGACCCTTCGGGTATGAACCGAATGCTCTAGCCAGCTGAGCTATTCCGCCAAATTATGGTTGCGGGGGCAGGACTCGAACCTACGACCTTCGGGTTATGAGCCCGACGAGCTACCAACTGCTCCACCCCGCGTCATTAAATTTTAATTTTGTTTCTAGTGTTTAACAAAATAAACTTTGGTGCCGAAGACCGGAATCGAACCGGTACGGTGTTTAACCACCGCAGGATTTTAAGTCCTGTGCGTCTGCCAGTTCCGCCACTTCGGCAAGTTCTAAATGCTATCACTAGCGACAAAATTTATTATATAGTAACTTTTTTATACTGTCAACATTTTTTTAAAAGAAAATGAAAATTAACATAAAAAAATTACTATACAACATATATTATATAGTAATTTTTGTCATTAGTTAATAAAATTCACTATTTGCTTTTGCTATTTTTACTTTTGAATTCTTGATGTCTTTTAACATCTTGCATTTTTTCTTCACTATCTTTTAAAAACTTAGAAATTTTATCTTCAAAATTCGCTGAAGCTTGAGTTTTATTTTTTTCAATATTCCAATCAAATTCTGCTGGTTTTGCTGATTTTTTGTGCACATTAGCTTGTTTAATTGATAAACTTATTTTTCCATTATCATCAATAGATAAGACTTTTACCTTAACCTTATCTTGTTCTTTTAAGTGCTCCCTTATGTCCTTTACAAATGAATCTGCAACTTCTGAAATATGAACTAATCCTGTTTTTCCTTCTACCTCAACAAAAGCTCCAAAATTCGTTATGTTTACCACTATTCCTTCTAATATGTTTCCTGCCGCTAAGGTCATTTTTAAACGACTCCTCCTTATATTCCTAAAATATATGTTATTATTATTATAACCAAATAATTTGTTAATTTTATTTACTTGTCTTATTAACAACTGAGAATTCACCATTTTTTATCATGCTAAGCTTCTCTCTTGCAAGTTTTTCAAGATATTCATCTGTTTGCGCTTTATCATTTTCTTCTTTTAATCTTTGAGTGTCTTGTTGTAAATTTTCTAGTTTAATTTCTTGCTGTTGTTTTTCCTTTGCAATCCTATTCATAGTCTTTCCCTGTTTTACAAGGTTAAACACAAAAACAATTGCAATTACTAAAAAAATTATTTTTTTTAGCCTTATGCTTTTATTCATGCTAAACACCCCAAATCAATCTATAAATACATTTTAAACACTATATCAACTTTATTCAAGTAATTTTTTAATCACATATCATTTTTTTGAGTTTATTTTCCACAAAAACAATCTTAATGGGTAAAAAATATTTTTAACTGCTACCCTAAATACTGATATAAACATATTTAATACTCTTCTTATTAATCTATACAAAACCCTACTAATAAATTTAAAATAAATTATTAGAAAAAGGATTATAAATACATAAACATACAACCCAAAATATGCATATCCTGAATATAATAGTAGTGTAAATACCATAATCCCGCATAAAATGAAAAATAAAATATCTTCTATGGCAATAATTATTCTAGGTATTTTTATACCTCTAATTATTCTATAAAAATCAAATAAAATCCCCATAAGAAATCCAGAAATACTTGCATAAAAAATTATTTTAAATTGAACTTCTAAATCTAATGGCATATTTATTACCTACTGAAATAATTTTTTTAATATGCTTTCTTTATTTTTAGTAATTTCCTTATCTATATAGCTTATAGAGATTATTGTTCCAGTTATTATAACATCACCATTTTGAACATCTAATTTATTCATCTTCATATCATTTCCCTTGATATGTAGGTTCCCTAAGGTAGTAGTTAAAAGTATTTTATCTTCTTCAAAACTAACAACCTCTGTAACACCAGTTAGTGAAAGTTTTTTTCTATCATTAAGTTCTAAGCTGCTTTTTTTAAGCTCATCCATATTTCTACCTCCATATATCTTTATTCACAATATATGAAGTAAAATATAATTTTATTCTTTGTCTTCAGTTCCTTCTAAAATTAGATACATCTCTTTAGCTTCTTCTTTTCTAACATGTGCAGAAATATTTACAACTTTTGCTTTTATAGTTCTATTAGCAAATGAAATTTCAATAATATCATCTTCATTAACTTCAGTAGATGGTTTTGCTACTTTGCCATTAATTATTACTCGTCCACTTTCACAAGCTTCTTTAGCCACTGTTCTTCTTTTTATAATTCTTGATACTTTAAGATACTTATCTAATCTCATAACATATAACCTCGCAAATAATTTTTTTATAAAAGAACCCGAGCAATCTCGGGTTCATATTACTTATTAACTTTTTCTTTAAATTCTTTTCCTGCCTTAAATACTGGTACAGTAGAAGCTGGTATTTGAATTTCTTCTTTAGTTCTAGGATTTCTTCCTGTTCTAGCTGCTCTTTCTCTTGTTTCGAATGTTCCAAATCCTACTAGTTGAACTTTTTCTCCATTTTCTAATGCTTCTTCAACACTTTCTACAAATGCTTTTAATGCTGCTTCTGCATCTTTTTTTGTTAAATTACTTTTTTCTGACATAGTTGTGATTAATTCTGATTTATTCACTATTACATCCTCCTTAATATTAAGTTTATAAAATCTAACTTTTATTATGTACTATACCTACATTCTCCTATTATATAACCACTTTACCCTGTAGTCTACACTTTTATATCATAATTAATGTTGGCTATAGCAACTACATAGTCTTATTCTTCAAAAATGATTAAATTCCTTCTTTATGACGCTATTTTTCTATTTTTTTTGCTTTTTCCCACAATACATTCATATAATCTAAAGATACGTTATTAAAATTATTACCCTCTTTGATAATTTGAGATTCTATAAAAGAAAACCTAGCTATAAATTTATCTACACTTTTTCTAAGAGCTTCTTCTGAATCTATCTTTAAAATTCTAGAAATATTAACTACTGAAAATATTAGATCACCTATCTCTTCAGTTATTCTTGCCACATTACCACTATTATATACATCCATGACCTCATTAAGCTCTTCAACAACTTTATTTGCAGCCTCCTTTGCATCTTCAAAATCAAATCCAACCTTACTTACTTTCTTTTGAACTTTTTGAGCTCTAATAAGGGAAGGTAAGTATTTTGCCACAGCATTTATTTCATCTGTTTTGGTATCTAGAGACTTTTCTTTTTTCTTTAATAAGTCCCAATTCTTTAACACTTCCTCTTCATTATCTGCTGATACATTTCCAAATACATGAGGATGCCTATAAACCATCTTATCGTATATACCACTTATTACACTTTGAAAATCAAATGTATGCTTATTACGTTCTAATGATACATGAAATACTATTTGAAAAAGAACATCACCAAGTTCTTCTTCTAAAGCCTTAATATCTTCTTTTTCTATAGCATCTACCACTTCATATGCTTCTTCTATCATAGAATTTTCTATGCTTTTGTGTGTTTGAACTTTATCCCATGGGCAACCACTTTCTCCTCTTAATATTTCTACAAGTTTAAATAAATCATAGATATCTCTAGTTTGTCCCAATTTGTTATTGTCAGCTTTTTTAGGTATATATATACACTCAAAATTGCCGTTAAATTCAAAGGATATATCTCTTAATGATTTTTCACTATAATTATCATTTTTAAAATAATAAACTTTTGTAAATTCACCATAATACCTTTTTAAAGTGCCAATTATAATATTAAAATTATTAATATTTGAAATACCTGTAATTATTGTATTTTCTCTTTTATTAAAAATATATTCATTAATATTATTTTCTTTTATAATGTTAACTCCATGAAGCAAATTATCATCAAATTGAGTAATAACATTATCTAAAAAACTCTCTGCAGAAAACACTTTATATGGTATACCTCTTTGTTTACATTCCTTTATTAAATATACTGCCAAAATATCATCTGACATAGGATTTCCAGCAACTCCATAAATCACATCTTCATTTTTTAGCAAAATTCCATCTATGATATTTTTAGTCAAAATTTCTATAGGCATATTTTTATTTAATTTGTTTACTATTTCATAAAATGAAACAAATTTATGTTTAAATTCAATCATTTTATTAACTATTTCATTATTAAAATTAGTATATATCTTATTACATTTTTTTAATTCCATAATATTTGCATTACTTAAATTATGAATATTACCATTTCCTAAACCTACTATCTTTATCACAATTATCTAACCTTTCATCTTATTAACTATCCATCTTACTTTTAATCTCTTTAATTGAAAAAATTTTTAATACTACAATGGCAAGTATATATATTATACCACCTATTGATATGGACAATAAACACGCTATACCATTACTACCAGTGTAAGTATATAATTGCATATAGCATATTAATACTGTAATTATCATAATAACTGATGCAAATAATGGTTTAATAAAATTGTTGAATATATCTATTCTAATGTTTATTTTTCTTTTGATTCTTATTACATTGAGAATTGCAACTATAACATATGCAACTATTGTAGCTATAACTGCTCCATATATATTAATATTACTTTGCCTAACTAAGACAATTGTTAAAATCATCTTTATAATACACCCAATAATCAAATTAATTACAGGCGAAATATACCTTCCTATTCCTTGTAATATTGATGTAGTAACTTGTGTCACAACAATAAAAGGAATTACAATTGATAAATATTTTAAAATATCAGCTCCATCAGCCCTTCCTGGGAATATAAGATTCATTATCGGAGAAGCCAAGAAAAATAATCCTAGCGTACAAGGAATTGATATTATCTGTGATATTTTAATGGCAGTATTGACCTTTTTTCTTAATTTATCTCTTTTCTTTAATACAAATAATTCAGCTATTATTGGTAATAATGATGTGCAAATTGCAATAGATAGAGTAAATGGAATGTTTATAATTACAGATGCTTTGCCTGTTAATTGAGCATATAAAATAGTGGCATTTTTGCTACTTAATCCTGCCTTAATAAGATTGTTAGGCACTAGTATTGAATCCATTAAATTCATAATACTGCTTGCAGTAGCCCCTAGGGATATAGGAATAGATATTTTTAATATCTTTCCTAACATTTCAGTATTACATTGTATGTTTTTTATTTTATACTGCCTTTTTACCTTAATATATTTAAAATATAAATATATTAGAGCTATTAATCCACCTGCAGCTGCACCAAAAGCTGCTCCTCCTGCAGAATACTCAATTCCTTTTGGAAGCAATAGAACTGCTAAACCCACTCCAAATACTACTCTTCCAATTTGTTCAAGAATTTGTGATATAGCAGGATAAGTCATACTTTGAAATCCTTGAAAAAAACCTCTAAATGCCATTAATAACGATACAATAAGTGGTGCAAAAGAAATGCCCACTAATGAATAATATGCCTTGCTATCCCAATTCAAAAAAACTATTATTGATTTAGAAAAGAAAAACAAAACAAATGATGTTCCGAAACCTAACATAATCATTAATATTATAGTTTCTTTAATAACCTCAAAATTTCCTTTTATGTTATTAACAGCATTATTTTCAGAAATTAATTTTGAAACAGTTATAGGTATTCCAGATGCCATAGCAACAAAAAACATATATAAAGGATATGACATTTGATAATATCCTATTCCCTCATCTCCAATAAGCATAATAAGAGGCCACCTGAAAAATAATCCTAAAAATCTTGTTATTATGCCTGCTATACCTAAAATCAAACTACCTTTTATTAAGGATTGTTTTTTCATTTAATACCTCCAAATTTAATAGTATATTTATTACTATTTTCTATTTAGATGTATTATTACAATAATTTTATCGTTCCATTTGCTTACCTAAAAATGCTGTTGCTGTTTCTGCAAGTTTCATTTCCATATCTCCAAACCTATTTCCTTCTTTTGATAATATTATAAGAGCTCCTATAGCATCGCCTCTTGCTATAATTGGTGAAATTACTTGTGATGAATACTTTTCTTTATATTCATCATCATCCTTATGTAATGATATAACTTCTGAACTACCTGTTAACTTTACTATTTTTCTAGAATCCATTATATTTTCTAAATCATTACTTATTTTTCTTTCTAAATAATCCTTTTTTAAACATCCACTTGCTGAAATAAACTCATCCCTATCGCATATTAATATGATATTTCCAATAACCTGCTGAAGGCTTTCTGCATATTCCTTAGAAAAATTAGTAAGTTCACTAATAGGAGAATACTTTTTTAAAATTATGCCCCCCTCTCTATCTGTAAATATTTCAAGTGGGTCCCCTTCTCTTATTCTTAGAGTTCTTCTTATTTCCTTTGGAATAACTACCCTTCCTAAATCATCTATTCTTCTAACAATACCTGTTGCTTTCATAAAAAACCTCCTAATAAATTAACTAACAATATTATTATTTGATTTATTAGAAATTTTATGCACTATAACCATGACAAATTTAAGCGTAAAAAAGGATATTTGCCAATAGCAAATATCCTCTTTCAATTTATAAAATGTCAATTAAAGCTTATCTTCATAAGTTTTAGTTTTATACTTTTCTTTGTATTCTTCCATTTTATTATTATATTCGTCTTGCTTTTTAGTACTTAATACCTTTTCCTTTACTTCATCTTTTACTTCATCAAGAGTTGGAGTTTTTTCTTCAGTATTAACTTTTGTATTATAAATTATATGCCATCCATAACTTGTTTGTACTGGATCTGATACTTGACCAGCTGGTAATGCTTTAAATGCATTTTCAAATTCTGTAACTAATCCACTGTTTTCAAAGTTTTTATGGCCTAAATCTTCATAAGAACAAACATCTTTAAATTCATCCATCTTAGAAATATCTTCTAAAGACTTACCATCCTTTGCATATTCTTTAGCTTTTTTAGCATTTGCTTCTGCATTATCACCAGTAAATAAAATATGAGTAACATAAGCTCCTGGTTGTTCCTTATATGAATCTATATTATCATTATAATATGTTTCTATTTCATCATCAGTAGCATCTACATCTTCAACCCATTTATCTATAGCTGCTTGAACTATGCATTGCTTTTTAAGATATTCTTTAAATGAATCAACAGTAAATCCTATACTGTCAAGATATTCTTCAAATTGATCTTCATCATCATTATTATATTTTTTATATTTATCCATTTGTTCTTGAACAAATGTATCAATATCATCATCAGATGGTGTAACTCCTAATTCATCTGCTGCTTTTAATAATACCTTTTCTTCTATTAGATAATTTAAATAATTTTGTCTAGCTTCTTTTAAT
>JAAYQS010000012.1 GCA_012519155.1 Clostridiales bacterium | reverse complement strand
TTGCTAATACTGTTGTAATAGCTGCTGTTAATGTTGTTTTTCCGTGGTCAACGTGACCAATTGTTCCAATGTTTACATGTGGCTTATTTCTTTCAAATTTTTCCTTTGCCATTTTTTATATTCCTCCCTTTAACATAGATAAACTTTGCCTAGCGTTTTCTATTTTTTCTCCTGGAGCTCATGATCGGGATTGAACCGACGACCTCCGCCTTACCAAGGCGACGCTCTGCCTACTGAGCTACATGAGCAATGATATTGATACTTTTTCAATATACCAATTATAAAGTTTACTATCAATCATTTTATTTGTCAAGAAAAAAATCCACTTCTTTACAATATGTAAGTGGATTCATATAAAATGCAAACATTCATTTGCTAATATTAAATGATTTCTCAAGTTTTCTTTTAACTCTTTGAAGAGCATTATCTATAGACTTTGCTTGTCTATCTAAATCGTAAGCAATTTCTTGATAAGATTTTCCTTCTAAATAGGAATTTAAAACTTCTAATTCTAGCCCTGATAAAACTTTTGTTATTTCACTTTGAATATGCTTTAATTGCTCTTGACTTATAAAAAGTTCTTCTGGATCAGTGACTTTAAGTCCTGCCAGAATATCTAAAAGTGTTCTATCTGATTCTTCTTCATATATAGGTTTGTTAAGGGAAACATATGTATTTAAAGGAATATGTTTTTGCCTAGTAGCAGTTTTTATTGCTGTTATTATCTGTCTCTTAACGCACAATTCAGCAAAAGCCTTAAAAGATGTAAGCTTATCCGGCTTAAAATCTCTAATTGCTTTATAAAGCCCTATCATACCCTCTTGATAAATATCTTCTTTATCGGCCCCTATTAAAAAATAAGATTTTGCCTTGAGCTTGACGAAGTTCTCATATTTTGCAATAAGATATTCTTGAGCTCTAGTATTTCCATTTTTAGCTTCAACTACAACTTCTTCATCTAATTTATCTTCAAATTCTGCATAATTACTCAATGAACATCCTTGATTATACACGTCTCCCCCTCCCCAATCTGTCTCAATATCTATTTAAGATTATACTCTAGTCAATTCTTTAAAGTCAACTGTTTTAGTGGCTTCTCCTGATTTTTTCTAATTTTTTCAAAATATCATCATCAATATTGTCTTGTAAATGGTTTTTTGCAGATATATGGCTATTCTCTGTCTTTTTCCTAACTTTTTCTTCTATACTCATAACCTCACTATAAAATTCTAATGTTGGAATTCTTATAGCGCCTCTTTGAAAAATAGTTTGCTGTTCTAATGAATCTGATGTTACAACACAAATTTCAGCTCTTCTACCAAGATCATGAACATTTCTCTCTATATAACTATCGGCTGTTTCCCCACTTTTTGTATAGACAATTACTAAATTATTATTAATCTTATTTTTAGATTCTAAATTCCCCTCAACTTTATATCCATCAAAAACCAATATTATTCTTACATTTTCATATGTACCATAGTTATGAAGTATATCAATTAATTTTTTTCTACCGCCATCAAAGTCTTCTTTTACTACCTTTTTTAATATGGGCCAACTGTTTAAAACATTATATCCATCTACGAATATTATCTTCATATAGTAACCCCATTATTTGATTCTACTTTTTAAAACTTCGTACATTAAGATTCCCGCTGCTACTGATGCATTAAGAGAATTTATTTTTCCTACCATTGGTATCTTAACAAGCTTATCACACTTTTTTAATGTTAGCTTTGATATGCCCTTACCTTCACTGCCTATAACTAATGCTACACTGCCACTAAAATCTGTATTGTAGCTATATTCATCTCCTGCAATATCTGCCCCATATATCCATACACCTTTTTCCTTTAAACTATCAATTACAGAATTTATGTTTGTAACTTTTGCCACCTTTACATGCTCAATAGCTCCAACTGATGATTTGTATACTGTAGAAGTAACTCCTACATTTCTTCTTTTGGGAATAATTATGCCATGAGCGCCACAAAGTTCCGCAGTTCTAATAATTGATCCCAAATTATGAGGATCTTCTAATTCATCTAATATTATTATAAATGGATTTTCTCCTTTTTCTTTAGCATATTCTAATATATCATCAACTTCTGCATATTTATATGGAGTTATTAAAGCAACAACACCTTGATGCACATTATTAGAACTTAGTAAATCAAGTTTTTTCTTGTCAACTTCCTTTATTACAACTCCCTTATTTTTGGCTAATTTAATTATTTCATTTATGGATCCTTCCATCTTTCCCTTTGAAATATACAATGCTTCAATAGTTCTATCACTTTTTATAAGTTCTCTTACTGCATTCCTTCCAAAAACAATATCTTCCCTTTCAGTAAGATCTTTTTTGTTTTTTGTATATCCACTGTTCTTTTGCATAAAAAATCACCTCATAAATAATTTAGTGTTACTTTTTTATTACCTCTATACCCCTATCAAAAATAACTTCAAGCCTCTTTTTATCTCCAATTAAGTATAAATATCCTACTAGCGCTTCAAATCCTGTAGCCATTCTATAATCTCTAACATTTGCATTTTTAGGAACCGTAGCCGACTTTGCATTTCTACCTCTTTTAAAAATATACATTTCTTCTTCGTCTAATTCTTCTTCCATTTCATGCATTATCATAGATTGAGCTTTTGCCTTTACATAATCTATAGCATTTTTATGTATTTTATGTGCTGAATAATCAGTATGCTTAGTTAATATATAACTTCTTATATAAACTTCATAAACAGCATCTCCTATAATAGCTAATTGTAAAGGATTAAGGGTTCTAGCTTCTGATTTTGAAAATTCTCTTGTTCTAAAATCGTCTAACATTATATTCTTCCTCACACCTTAATTTGTAATATTTTAAATAAGAGCTGCTACAAAAAGCAGCCCTTATAAAATTAATTTATTTTTCTAGATGCCATCTAACACCTTGTGGTGTATCTTCTAATATGATTCCCCTATTTTTAAGATCATCTCTAATTTTATCTGCCAAAGCAAAATCTTTATTTTTTCTTGCTTCTTGCCTCTTTTGTATTAACTCCTCAACTTCATCCTCTAAACTTATTTTTGTAGATTTTTGAATAAGACCTAAAGGTTTTCCAAGAGATCTATATAAATTTAGGGCCTCGCTAATAAGTTCCTTAGATGACTCTATTGAGATGTTGGTGTTTAAATCTTTTGCAAGTTCAAATAATACTGATATTGCATCTGCTGTATTAAAATCATCATCCATTTTTTCTTCAAATTTAATTCTATATTTATCTAAATTTTTAATATATTGTTCTTCGTCATGAGACATTTTTTCTTTTGATACTTCATCTAAAAGATTTTCTAGATTACTTAATGCATTATACAACCTTTCAACAGATGCCTTTGCTGATTCAAGTAAATCTTGACTAAAGTTAAGTTGAACTCTATAATGGGCAGACAATAATAAAAATCTTACTGTATCTACATCATATTTTTCAAGAATTTCTCTAGTAGTAAAGAAATTATTCAAAGATTTTGACATCTTTTGATTATTGATATTTAAATATGCAGAATGCATCCAATAATTTGCAAATTTCTTTCCAGTTAATGATTCACTTTGAGCTATTTCATTTTCATGATGTGGAAATTTAAGATCCATTCCTCCAGCATGAATATCTATAGTTTCTCCAAGTAATTTTCTTGCCATGCATGAACATTCAATATGCCATCCTGGTCTACCTTTACCCCAAGGGCAATCCCATGCAGGTTCACCAGGTTTTTGAGCCTTCCATATAGCAAAATCCATTGGATCATTCTTTCTTTCATCTACGTCTATTCTAGCTCCTGCTTGTAAATCTTCTAAATTTTGTCCTAATAATTTACCATAATCCTTAAAACTTTTTGTACTAAAGTATACATCACCATCTACTTCATATGCACAACCTTTATCTATAAGTCCTTTTACAAATTCAATAATATCATCTATATATTCTGTAGCTCTAGGATTATTTGTAGCTCTCTCTATTCCAAGACCATCCGCATCTGTATAGTATTCTTTTATATATTTATCGCCTATCTCTTTTACTGTAACGCCCTCTTCATTTGCCTTTTTTATCATTTTGTCATCAATATCTGTGAAGTTTTGTATAAAATCAACTTTATAGCCCTTATATTCAAAATATCTTCTTATTGTGTCAAAAACAACAAATGTTCTTCCATTTCCTATATGAAAAAAATTATATACAGTAGGACCACAAACATACATTTTTATTTTACCTGGTTCAATAGATTTAAATTCTTCTTTTTGTTTAGTCAAAGTATTAAATATTTTCATAATTAATCCTCCTGATTATTTAAGCTTTAACCCATTTTTCTCAAATTCTTTTTTAACTCTGCTTACTACTTCTTTTATATTAATTTCTTCATTTTCACCTTCAGCTCTTAACTTAAATTCTACTATATTTTCTCCTATTTTTTTACCTACAGTAACTCTCATTGGTATACCCATAAGTTCAGAATCTTTAAATTTAACTCCAGCTCTTTCGTTTCTATCATCCATTAATACTTCTACACCTATTTGTTCAAGCGCTGAATATATTTCTTCTGCTGCTTCCATTTGTTCTTCATTTTTTATGTTTACAGGAATTACAGAAACATGATATGGTGCAACAGAAAGTGGCCATATAATACCATTTTCATCATTATGCTGCTCTATTATAGATGCTAATGTTCTAGTAACACCAATACCGTAACATCCCATTAAGAATGGCTTCTTCTTACCGTCTTCATCTATAAAATCTCCATGCATAGCTTCTGAATATTTAGTTCCAAGTTTAAAAATATGTCCTACTTCTGTACCTCTTGAAATAGTTATCTTTTCACCACAAACAGGGCAAGTTTCACCTTCTGTAACATTTCTAAAATCTCCAACAGTTCCTTCGAAGTCTCTACCATAATTAACATTTTTGAAATGATATCCAGTCTTATTAGCACCAACTACAAAATTGTACATTTTAGATACTTCTTCATCTACTAATAATGTATCAACCTTTAATCCAATTGGTCCTGCAAATCCAACTTTTGCATTAGTTGCTTTATATACTTCTTCTGGAGTTGCCATATCTAAATTGATAACTGTTCCTAAAGCATTGCTTACTTTTACTTCGTTTACTTCTCTATCTCCTCTAACCATAACAGCTACTATTTTTCCATCTGCATTAAATATTAAAGTCTTTGCAAATTTCTTAGCTGACACATTAAAGAATTTTTCTAAATCTTGTATAGTTTTAACTTCTGGTGTTTCAACTTCTTCTTTTTCTAGTAAATCTTCTTTTTCTGCTAATTCTGCCTTTGCTTCTGCTTTTTCAATATTAGCTGCATAATCGCATTTTGTACAGAATACAACATCATCTTCACCGACTTCAGATTTTACCATAAATTCTGCTGAATTAGCTCCCCCTATTGCACCAGAATCTGCAGATACTGCCTTAGCATCTAAACCACATCTATTAAATATTTTTACATAAGCTTCATGCATTCTTTCATATGAAGCATCTAATCCTGCTTGATCCTTATCAAAACTATAAGCATCCTTCATAACAAATTCTCTACTTCTCATTACACCAAATCTTGATCTTCTTTCATCTCTGTACTTTGTTTGAATTTGATAAAGATTAACTGGAAGTTGTTTATATGATTTTATTTCATTTCTAGCTATATCTGTAAATACTTCTTCATGTGTAGGCCCAAGACAGAAATCTCTGCTATTTCTATCCTTTACTCTGAACATTTCAGCTCCATAAGCATCCCATCTACCTGATTCTTGCCAAAGTTCTGCTGGAATAAGTGCTGATGCTAAAAATTCTTGAGCTCCTGCATTGTTCATTTCTTCTCTTATTATATTTTCAACATTTTTTAAAACCTTTAAACCTAATGGCATATAATTATATATTCCTGATGCCATTTTTCTCATAAGACCAGCTCTAAGCATAAGCTTGTGGCTTGCTATCTCTGCTTCTGCAGGAACCTCTCTTAATGTTAGCATTAACATCTTTGACATTTTCATTTTTTATAACTCCTCCTATAATATAAATATATGTAATATAAAATTTAACTTTATAAAAAAAATCCCCCTAAATATATTAGGGCGATGAATTTCGCGGTACCACCTAAATTTGTACTCTAATAATGATAACGGTATTAAACCGATAGTTTTGCTATAGCTCCAGAACTGGTTCAAAGTCTATTGAAAATCTTACAGCCTGTGGATTTTCTCTCTTAAAAGCGACTCCTACTATTTCCCTTCACAGCCTACAATAAAATTATTTTAATTATAACTTTTTTAAATTAATGTGTCAATAAACAACACTTTACTATGATAATATCTTTTCACCTAATAAAAGATCTTCTGGTGTAGTAATTTTTATATTTTCATAATCACCATCATATAAATAAACCTTATTTCCATACATTTCATACACCATTGTATCATCAGTAACAGTAATATTATCCTTTTTAATTTTTTCATGACATTTAATTATTTCAGAAAATTTAAAAACCTGAGGAGTTTGAATTGCTACAAGAGTACTTCTATCTAGAGTTTCTTTAGAGAAAGAATTACTATCTTTAATTTTAATAGTGTCCTTAGGCATAACACCCGGTGCTGCTCCCCCAAATTCTATAGCTTTTTGTATTCCCTCTTCTATAATTTTATTTGAAACAAAAGGTCTTGCTCCATCATGTATAAGTACTATGTCAGTATCCTCTAATGCCTTAAGTCCATTGTATACAGAATCTTGCCTTTCAGCACCACCTTCAACAATAAAGTCAATTTTTAAATTATATTTTTCTATTATATTTTTTTTACAATACTCAATTTCATCTTTAGGTAACACAAGTACAATGTTGTCTACATTGGGATTTTTTATAAATCTATATAAAGTATAATATAATATTGGTTTGTCTTTAAGCATTATAAATTGTTTACTAATATTAGCTTTCATCCTTTTGCCTTTGCCACCAGCTAAAATAATAGCAGAAACCTTCATAAAATTCATTCCAACTTTCATAATTAATTATTTTTTTAATACATATATTATACCATATACTTTTAACTATAATAATAAATTATAAATTGTATTTTATATATTAGTAATTGACAGGACAAGCAATACAAAAATATAATTAATTTGTTGTTTAGTATTAGTAAGTTCAAATTAAGGAGTGAAGTATTATGAAAGATATTATTTTTGACGATTTTCAAAACTCTGTAAACGATTCATTGCTTAGACATAAAAGCATACTAGATGTTCTTACTAAATTTTCAGAATCCAATGCAAGAGTTAACCGCGCAATCGCAAAATCTGTGACTAATTGTGGTTGTATTGAGGTTAATGCTAAAAAGCAAAAAATTTCAGAAGACAACATCATAAATAACTTACATGATTCCTTAGATGATCACCTAAATGGAACTCTTTGCGAGAGCTGTCGTGAAGTCATAGAAAGTGAAATTGGCAATAACCTATTTTATCTTACTTCACTATGTAATTTATTAAATTTAAATTTATATGACATATTATTAAAAGAATCTGACAAAATCAATACATTAGGAAAATTTACTTTTCGTTAGATTAATGAAAAATCCCATAGTTTATGCTATGGAATTTTTTATTTATATAAAAATATCTAAAGTTCCTTATTTAATGAAACCTGCTCTTTTATTCTTTTAAGTCCATTTCTTATAGCAGTGGCTCTTGCTTCGCCTATACCATCAACTTTATCAAGATCCTCTAAACTAGCTTTAACTACACTATTAAAATCATTAAAATGTTCAATTAAATTTTCAATTACACTTGCAGGTATTCTAGGTACCTTTCTAAGTATCCTATATCCCTTTGGATATAAAAATGTATCACCTAAAGACTCATCGCTATGTCCTATAGTTTTTGCAATAACTTCTAAGCTTAAAAGTTCTTTTTGAGACAACTTTTGAATTGTTTTATATACTTCATTAACATCTAAATCATCAACTATATAATCCTTAATTAGTAAAAGACCATCTCTTTCAATGTTTCTAATTAACTCATTTAATTGCATAGATATTAATCTACCTTCATTTCCAAGTTCTAATATGTATATATTAATTTCTTCCACAATTCTCATTACCATTTCAGTTCTTTGAATTGCAGTAACTACATCAAACAAAGTTACAAGATCTTGAAATTCAAGGAGATTTAAATTGTTTATTACTCTATCTAACACAGCAACATATTTTTCAAGAGTTTGAACAGCTTGATTAGCTTTTCTAAGAATTACACTACTATCTCTTAAAACATATTTTATATCACCTTTGTATACTGTAATTATATTTCTTCTTTGTGATATAGCAATAACTATTGTGTCTGTCTGTTTAGCTACTCTATGTGCTGTCCTATGTCTTGTTCCAGTTTCATAAGTAGGTACAGAGGAACTTGGTACAAGTTGTGCATTTGCGCAAACAATCTTTTTCAAATCAGAACTAAGAACTATTGCTCCATCCATTTTAGCAAGTTCATATACATATGAAGGTGAATAATCAGAATTAATCTTAAAGCCGCCATCAACTACCTTCATCACATCATCATTATCGCCTAAAACTACAAGGCCACCAGTTTTTGCTCTTAAGATATTTTCAAGTCCTTCTCTAAGAGCAGTACCAGGACATACTATTTTTAATATCTTTTTTATTTCTAGATCCTTTTCTAATCGCATTCTTTTACCCACTTCCTTAGAATATCTTATTAATAATATCTCTTAAATTATTTACACCTATAATGTTCATACTTGATTTTTGAATTTTATCTTTGCTTCTAGCAGGAATAATTACATTATTAAATCCCATCTTTTCTGCTTCTTTTACAATTCTATCAACTGAATTTACAGGTCTAATTTCCCCTGTAAGTCCAACTTCACCTACTACCATAACCTTTGGCAGAGTTATCCCTTTATTTTTACAACTTGAAATAAGTGCTATAGCTACTCCAAGATCAGCCATAGTTCCTTCAATATTTAATCCACCTACTACATTTACATAAACATCATGGTTATAAAAAGGTATTCTAAGTTTCTTTTCTAATACAGCAAGTATTAAACTCAATCTTTGATAATCAATTCCTATAGCCGTTCTTCTAGGCATAGGTGCATTAGTTTGAGATACTAATGCTTGAATCTCAACTAAAATAGGTCTTGTTCCTTCCATTATTCCTACAACCACAGAACCTTCCTGAGTAAAATTAGTATCTTCTAAAAACATACTTGACGGATCGTATACTTCCTTTAATCCTTCTTGCTTCATTTCAAATACACCAATTTCACTTGTTGTTCCAAAACGATTTTTCATTGTTCTGAGTATTCTAAATTCTTCTGTTCTTTCGCCCTCAAAATATAGCACAGTGTCTACCATATGCTCAAGAACTCTTGGTCCTGCAAGTTCGCCTTGCTTTGTTACGTGAGCAACAATAAATAAGGGTACATCAAGACCCTTACCTATTCTCATAAGATGATTTGAACATTCCCTTACTTGAGAAACACTACCTGGTGCTGATGTTACTGTCTCTTTATATATAGTTTGAATTGAATCTATAATAACAAAAATAGGATTTAATTTTTCTATGTAAACTTCTATTGCATCTAAATTAGTTTCTGAGATAATGTATAAATCACTTCTTTTTACACCTAATCTATCACCACGTATTTTAATCTGCTCTTCTGATTCTTCTCCTGATACATACAAAACCTTTCCGTATTTTGCTGCAATATTATTTGCTGTTTGCAAAAGTAGAGTTGATTTTCCAATTCCAGGATCTCCTGATATTAATGTTAAAGATCCCTTTACAAGACCTCCTCCAAGAACTCTATCAAGTTCATTAATACCTGTTACAAGCCTTTGTTTTTCACCAGATTTAATTTCATTTATACTTTTAGGCATACACTTAGTTAAAACAGATTTTTTTGCAGGTTCTTTAGTAACACTTGCAGGTTCTTTAATTTCTTCTACAAAAGTATTCCATTCGTTACATGATGGACACTTTCCTAACCATTTAGGTGATTCGTAACCACAATTTTGACATGTATATATTGATTTTATTTTTGCCATATTATCTATCCTTTACAACTGCTTTATTGTATACATTTACTCATAATAAAAGTATATCATATAATTATATCCATATAATATAATTTTATAATTTAAGAAAAATTATTAATAAATATTTAATAAATAATTTTCCTAATTAAAATGAGCTATATACATTTAATATATAGCTCATCTTAACTATTTAGCTTCTTTTAAGCCTTCAAATATAAGTTCCTCTTTTTTTACAGATACTAATATTCTATCTCCTATTTTTACTTTTCCTTCTAATAATTCTTCACTAAGTTTATCTTCTATTTCCTTAGTTAATATTCTTCTAAGTGGTCTTGCCCCATAATCAACATTGACACCCTTATCTAAAAGATATTTTTTACACTTATCATTAAATTCAAGATCAATGTTGTTCTTTTTAAGTCTGCTACCTATTGATTTAAGCATCATATCAATAATCTTAGTCATATCATCTTCAGTAAGCTTTCTAAATACTATTGTATCATCAATTCTATTTAAAAATTCTGGTCTAAAGCTCTTTTTTAACTCTTCCATAATATTTTCTTTCATTTTTTCATAATCTGTTTCATTACTTGAATCTACATTAAATCCAACAGTTTTTTGTTTTTTTATTGTATGAGCACCTACATTAGATGTCATTATAATTATAGTATTTTTAAAATTAACAAGTTTTCCTTTACCATCAGTTAATCTTCCATCTTCCATTACTTGAAGTAATATATTAAATACATCTGGATGAGCTTTTTCAATTTCATCAAGAAGAACTACTGAATATGGCTTTCTTCTTACTGCCTCAGTTAATTGGCCACCTTCTTCATATCCAACATATCCTGGAGGTGCTCCAACAAGCCTTGATACAGAATGTTTTTCCATATATTCGGACATGTCTATTCTTATAATGCTATTTTCATTTCCAAACATAGCTTCTGCAAGAGCTTTGCAAAGTTCAGTTTTTCCAACCCCTGTAGGTCCTAAGAATATAAAACTTCCAATAGGTCTATTAGGATCTCTAAGTCCAACTCTAGCCCTTCTTACTGCTCTTGAAATAGCGCCTACTGCATCGTCTTGTCCCACTACCCTCTTATGAAGTGTTTCTTCAAGTTTTAAAAGTTTATCGCTTTCCTTTTCTGTTAATTTTTCAACTGGTACTTTGGTCCATGATGCTACTACATTTGCTATGTCATCTTTATTTATTCTTAAAACCTTTTGATTACGTTTCTCTCTCCATTCCTTTTTAGCAGTTTCTAATTTTTTGTTTAATTCTTGTTCTTTATCTCTAAGTATTGCAGCCTTTTCAAAATCTTGAACTTCAATAGCTTTGTCTTTATCCTTTATGGTCTTTTCTATACCTTTTTGTATTTCCTTTATAGATGATGGAATTTCAAAATTATTAATTCTCTTTTTAGCAGCTGCTTCATCTATCAAATCAATAGCTTTATCTGGCATAAATCTATCTGTTATATATCTATCTGCTAAATTAACAGCAGCTTCTAATGCAGAATCTAAAAATTTTACATTGTGATGTTCTTCATACTTACTTTTTAATCCTTTAAGCATTTTTAATGTTTCTTCCTTAGATGGTTCTCCCACCATTATTGGCTGAAATCTTCTTTCAAGTGCAGAATCTTTTTCAATATATTTTCTATATTCATCAATAGTTGTAGCTCCTATACATTGAATTTCTCCTCTTGATAATGCAGGCTTTAATATATTAGAAGCATCTATTGCACCTTCAGCACCACCTGCTCCTATTATTGTATGAATTTCATCTATAAAAACAATAATATCCTTATTGCTTCTTATCTCTTCCATTACCTTCTTTAGCCTGTCTTCAAATTCCCCTCTATATTTTGCACCTGCAACCATAGAACTTAAATCAAGACTTACTACTCTTTTATTTGAAAGCATCTCTGGAATATTTCCACTTACAATTCTTTGTGCTAATCCTTCAACTACAGCAGTTTTACCTACTCCAGGTTCCCCTATAAGGCAAGGATTATTTTTTATTCTTCTGCAAAGAATCTCAAGAATTCTTTGATTTTCTGACTCTCTTCCTATTACAGGATCTATAGCTTGTTGTCTTGCAAGTTCTGTTAAATCTCGACTATATTGATTTAATAAAGGTGTCTTACTGTTTGATGCTTTTCTTACATCCTTATCATTAAAGTCTGATGAATCAATATTTTTTAAATAGTCATTTAATTCTTCTATTACTTCAGTAAAGTTGACTTTAAGTTGACTTAATATTGTATATCCTACTCCTTCTTTTTCTTTAACTAAACATAATAATAAATGTTCAGGAGTAACATACTTATGGTTAAATTTCTTTGCTTCTACAAAGCTTGAATCAAATAACTTTTTTGTTCTAGGTGTTAATAATAATTCGCCCTTAGGCATTAATGTCTCTCCATAACCCAAATAGCTTTCTACTAGTTCTCTAGCTTTATCTATATCAACATCATACTTTTCAAGTATCTCTTTTGCATAACCACCTTCAAGAATAATTCCAAGCAAAATATGTTCTGTACCTATATAACCATGTCTATAACTTTGTGATTCTTTTTGTGCTCCTAAAATTACTTGTTGAGCTCTATCAGTAAATTTTCCATATACCATTTTCTTGACAACTCCTTAAATTTCTACTAAGAAAAAATCTCATCTATGATTTTTGCCCTTTCATAGTCTAGTTCTTCTTTAGATAAAATTTCTTTCAAATCCCTTTGTATACTTGAATTTCTACTTTTAATAAATGCTTCATTTATTAATGCTTTGTTTATATCTAAAATAGACATTTCGATACCCATTCTAATGTCTGATAAAAGTTTTAAACTTTCATCTTCTCCAATCATTTTTGCATAAGTTAAAATTCCATAAGCTCTATATACTTTATCCTTAAGATATATACTTTTTTCTAATATAATATTATCTCTATTTCTCTTTTCTTCTCTATTTCTCTTTTCTTCTTTTATTAAGTAATATATAGCTTCCTTAAACCCTTCTAATATTTGTTCTTCACTCATACCTAAAGTAACCTTATTTTTTACCATATATAAATTAGAATCTTTATATAATTCTTCAACAGATACCTTATCATCTTTAAGTGATTCTTTTACATCATTAATTTTATTATTAGCTTTTAATGCTGGCAAATGAACAACCATGGATATCTTTAACCCTGTTCCTAGATTTTTTACATTAGATGTTAAATATCCATATTCTTTATCAAATTCATAGGAAAAATCTTTTGATATTAAATCATCAACTGCATTTACAATTTTATATGTTTCTTCTATTTCAAAACCTGCTGTTATACCTTGAATTTTAATATGTTCCTCTTCATTAAGAATAATTGATAATGTTTCATCTTCATTTATAATAATTGCACTCTTATTTCTTCTTTCTATTAATTTATCTGAAGCAATTTCCTTATCCTTGTAATAATTAAGTTCATTTTTGCTACTTTCCCATGATTTCAAAAAATGCAATTTTTCATTCTTAGAAGATAACTTATTATATATTTTTTCAGCAATATTTCTGGCCTCTTCTTCACTAATGTATTTTACGAATTTTTGTCCCTTTAAATTTCTTAAAAGCTCTATTTTTGTAAAAAGTACAATATCGCCACTTTTTGTTTCACTATGAATCCAATTTTTCATATGATTCTACTCCTCCACTTGGGTTCTGTAATAATTTTATCTTATCTCTAAGTACAGCAGCTCTTTCATAAGCTTCTTCAATTATGGCTTTATTTAATTGCTCCTTTAATTGCTTAATAGATAGTTTTTTTTCTTCTTCTTCATTTATATTCAAAGGAATTTTGCCAATGTGTACTGTTGAACCTTGCACCTTTTTTATTTCCTCATCTATTAAATCTTTAAAACTTGAATAACACTCACCACAACCAGCTTCTAAAGTTTCTTTAAATTTTGAAAATCTCATACCACAATTTGTGCATACTACATCCATTTTCAATTCCTTTCTAGGTTCTTTTTTCTTGTCAAAGGAATCAAAGAAACCTGATAATATATTTTGAAATGAATCACTATTTATATTAGTATTATTCATTGGTATTCCTAAAGATATATCTGAAATTTTTCTTGCACACTCTTCACATAACCATACATCACTTTTTTCTCCATTTACAAGCTTTACTAAATGAACGTTTGCTTGGTTTTTTTTGCACTTTTGGCATAACATTTTAATACACCTCCGCTATGATAACACTGTAATAAGCATATTCTTTAATATATCAGCTCTAACAGTATTTTTATTCTCACTATTTTGCAGCGTTCTGTCGTTAACTGCCATTTTCATTATATCCATTTCTCTTGATGTTATTAATTTACTATCATATAAATTTTCAATTATGGAACTTGCATTATGATAAGTAATATTATCACCAATACCATCATATATCAACCTATTCCTTCTATCGGTTCCATCATATGTTACTTGCTTAATTATAATATGACCACCACCACCTCGTCTACTTTCAATTACATATCCTTTCTCGCCTGTAAACCTAGTAGTTAAAACATAGTTTATTTGAGATGGTGCACATCTAAATTGATCTGCAAGTTCATTTCTTTGAATTTGCACCTGATCATTACTACTTTCACTAAGCATTTCCTTTATAAAATTTTCTATTATATCTGAAAGTCTTGCCATATTATCACCTTCTTAAACATTTGTTTTTGACTTACCTTGACTTTATATATATTTTAATATTTTATTCTCCTTTAATCAAGTCTTATTAATATACAAATTAATTTTAAATCTCTTCTTATATCATAATTTTGAATAAAAAAATAAGTACTTATATATTATATTCGACTATTTCTTATAAATACTTAGAATTTGCTAATAAAAACATATGTACTTTTTTATAAAAAAAAGCTACCAAAAAGGTAGCCTTAAATAAAAACTATGCTTGAGCTGGAGCTCCTACTGGACAAACGTTAGCGCAGTTTCCACAATCGATACAAGTGTTTGCATCTATTTCGTATTGTGTATCTCCTTGAGATATAGCGCTTACTGGACATTCAGAAGCACATGCTCCACAACTTACACAAGAATCATTAATTGCAAATGCCATTAAAAACACCTCCTAAACCTTATGGTAAATTCATCATTTACATTTTATCACGTTTAAATATAATTTGAAAGTGCTTTAATTAAATAACATAAATATAAATGTTAATATTTCTTTATGATTTTTCTATTTCATTCATAATTATTTGCTAATTGACAAAACAAACTTCATCAAATTATGCTAAATTACTAAAAATCCTAAATTTTCTATTGAATTTATTATTGTTTCTAAGTCCACAAAACTTTCATTATATATAACTTGCAATTCTTTTTTTTCTAATGATATTTCACATGCAATAATACCTTGAATTTGAGCCATACAATTTTGTATTTGAGTTACATCTTTTAATGCATTCATATCACAAATTTTAATTACTGATTTCATGTTTACCTCCTATTTGTCCTTAATTATCTCCTTAATTAATTTTTTATCTTCTTCTGATTCCGCTTCTAATTTTATAAATTTATCATCAATTACATCTTCATAACTTCCAGATATAAGTTTTATAGTATCTATTTTAAATTCTTCAACATATTCTTCGTCGCCTTTTTTAAGCTTAACCTTAATTGATTCCTTTACTGTATTATTAGATATAACTTCCCCTACACCACTTTGGGTTTTTACTTTAGATCCTACTTTTGGAAGTCTCTTTCTTATTTCTTCATAAGTACTTTGTTCGTAATTCAAACAACACATAAGTCTACCACATATACCAGAAATCTTTGTAGGATTTAATGATAAGTTTTGTTCCTTTGCCATCTTTATAGAAACTGATGTAAAATCTCCTAAAAAGGTAGAGCAACACATACTTCTACCACAAGGGCCAAGACCTCCAAGCATTTTAGCCTCATCTCTTACACCAATCTGTCTTAATTCTATTCTAGTTTTGAATATTGTTGCTAAATCCTTAACAAGTTCTCTAAAATCCACCCTGCCTTCTGCAGTAAAATAAAATATAACTTTATTATTGTCAAATGTATATTCAACATCAATAAGTTTCATAACAAGCCCATGCTCTTCTATTTTCTTTAAGCATATGTCAAAAGCTTCTTTTTCTTTATTTTTATTTTCCTTATGCTTTTTTATATCATTTTCATCTGCAACTCTTATTACATCCTTTAATGGAAGTACTATATCCTCTTCATTTATTTCTTTTGGTCCTATAATACATTCTCCAAATTCAATACCTCTAGCAGTTTCTACTACTAAGTAATCACCTTTATTTATATTTAATTCACCTGGTGAAAAATAATATATTTTACCAGCCTTTTTAAACCTTATACCTACTACTTTTATCATTATTTCCCCTCCATAAATCCCATGAGCATTACATTAATTGCCATAGAATAATTAGCGTTATTTTTAAAATTAATTCTTGTCTTCTCTATATAATTTAATATAGAAATCAAATGCTTATAAGATAATTGTTCTGTTAAAATATCTATACTCTCTAATTTGTCAATATTTATTATCTTATGTTCGTTTCTTGTTTCTCTGTATACTAATATATCACGCACTAATGAAATAATTATATTAAGCATTTCTTCTTTGTCATCTTTGAATTCATTAAGTTTTTCTTCATATTTCAATACAACACTGCTTCTGTCATCCTTCAAATCACTTAGCAATTCTAATAAAATATTTCTTAATTTTTTTACCTGTTCATTTTTTATAACATCTATAGCTCTACCAGGTATACCTTTTGAATATGATAATGCAAGTTTTTTTTCATTATCAGTAGAATCTATTAAATTTCGATTAATAAATTCAGTCATTTCACTATTTGATAGTGGTGTTAACTTGTATACTTGGCACCTTGATTTAATTGTTTCAAGTATGCTTTGCAAACTTTCTGTCAAAATAATTATGTATACACCCTTTGGAGGTTCTTCCACTGTCTTTAACATAGCATTTTGAGCTTGAATAGTAAGTTTCTCTCCATTATGAATTATAATAACCTTTTTATCGGATTCAAATGGCTTTTTTGCTACCTCAGTAATTATACTTCTTACTTCATCAATCCCAAATGATGCTTTTTTAGGTTTATATGAAATTATATCAACATAATCCTTATTACTAGGTTTATTTAAAATTTTACAAGCAAATATCTTTGCTAGCAAACTCTTTCCAATACCTTCTGGTCCTACTATAAGATAAGCATGTGAAAGTTTATTATCCTTTGCTCTTTTTGAAAAAGTGTCAATTATTTTATTAAATCCAATAAACTCATTCATGCCTATGCCCTCACCTTTTAATTTTTATGATTAAACTCTAATAAATTGATCAACATCTATTACAAAAATTGTAGCGCCACCAACTTCAACCTTTATAGGATATTGAATAAAAGAATCTGATCCAGAAGATAATGATGCTGGTGATACAGTAATTTCATCCCTCTTTTTACACACACTTTTTATAATATCTATAACTTTTTGCACATTTTCTTCTTCTACACCAATCATTAATGTAGTATTTCCAGCTTTTAAAAAACCACCTGTAGTTGCAAGTTTAGTTACTCTAAAGCCATTATCATTTAATTCATCTACTAAATCTGCAGAATCACTATCTTGAACAATAGTTATTACCATTTTCATAATTATCACCTCATGAAATTACTTGCTATAAATAAGCTTCTCAATTACTTGTTTTACTTCTAAAAATATATCATCAATAGAATTTTCAGCATTTATTTTTATAATGTTTCTATTGCTAGATTCCAATACCTTATTATACCCTTCTCTTACCTTTTTATGAAATTCTAATTTTTCCTTATCTAATCTATTTACTTCCCTAGATTTATCAATATTTATTCTACTAAGACCTACTTCCGGCCTTAAGTCAAAAATAATAGAAAGATCAGGCATATAATCATCTATTGCAAATTTATTAATATCATATATTTTGTTGATACCAATATTTCTAGCATAACCTTGATATGCTAATGAAGAATCTATAAATCTATCACAAAGCACTACTTTACCTGCATTTAAAGCTGGTACCACCTTTTCAACTAAATGTTGCCTTCTTGCAGCAGCATATAAAAGTGCTTCTGTTCTACCATCCATTTCTTTGTTGTTTATATCTAAAATAATATTTCTAATTTGTTCTGATATTTTTATGCCTCCAGGTTCTCTTGTTACTATATGATCAATATTATTTTCTTTCATCCATAATGATATTTTTTTTATCATTGTTGTTTTTCCAGCACCTTCGCCACCTTCAAAAACAATAAATTTACCGCTGTTCATTACAATACCTCTTTTTTTATTTGTACTCCGTATTATTATATCATTACTATAATACAAAAAGCAAAAAACATTAGCTCCGCATAATTTACTCTAAATTATTTTAAATTCTTTTATACATTTAATAAAAATAGTATAATAATCTTGTATTAATATAGACTAGCTAATAATAGTCAAGAAAAATATTGAAAAATATTTTTCTTAAAAAAGGGTATAGCAAATAAGCCGTTTGCAAACGCGAACGATTACAAAATATGGTAACATCTAAGCTGCGTTATTTTTGGATTTACTTTCTAAAAACATTTGTTTATGTATTTTAGGATTTCTCATTTCAAATGGAATTTGATCCCTAAGTACAGCAAATATGTAGTTTAGTATTTTATGCATAATAGCACCTTAAGGCTACTTTAGATTTTTTTCCATTAAGGTTAATTTGATAGTAATCTAGTAAAACTGAATTAATAGGAACTCCATTACGATTCTTTCGTATGGATGCTAGTGCAACAGCATATAATGCTCTTCGACCAATTCGGGTTCCACGTTTTGACATTTTATTTTGATTACCTTTAAATTTGCCAGATTCATTTACAGAACTATCTATACCAAAGAAAGCAACTAAATGCTTAGGCTTTATAAAGCCATTTATATCGCCTATTTCAGCTATCAATGTAATAGCTGTAAAACGACCAACACCAGGGATGCTATTATCATACTTATTTTCAGCCCATGTAGCTCCTTTTTTAGAATTAGAAATAAGAAGTTCTAATATTTCGCTTTTGGGAGCGTTTAAAACAGATTCTGGAGTTGGATATGCATTTAAAATGGAAAGAGAGCTATTACAAGTAGGATTTGAAAATATAGTATTGTAATTAGGAAATATAATTCTTAAATCAGCAGATAATTTTTTCTTGTAAATAGAAGCATTATCAGTTAGTTTGTAATATTCCTATTTTGGCAATAGATAAAGCATCTTTTTTATCATTTTTCACTTTTCTTATATCCACATTTTTGTTACAATTAGTAACGAGTGGATTGATAACAAATGTGTTATCAAAGTTTTTATTAAGAAAGTGGAAAAGAGATAAGTGGTACACGCCAGTGGACTCCATGAAAATGCCGATTTTCATATTGAACTCTTCTTCCACTTTTTTTATTTCTTTAAATAAGTAGTTGAAACCACTAACATTATGCTTTATCTTAAATGATTTTCTGTAAATATCTCCGTTTGGTGCAAGTATTGCAACATAAGAAAAATTGGCAGAAACGCTCATAAAGCTTCCCATGAGGCATACATCTATCCTCTATTCAGGAGTATTATACTAAAAAATATTTAATTTGGTTAGGTCCCTTTCAGGGATTTAAATAGAAAACTATAAACAAAAGACAAGATCTACACCTTACAATGATAGACGAAAAATACGAATAATAAATAAAAAAATTAGTTGAATGTTCGTTAGAATAACAGAAAGTTTTCTATCAAATGTTAAAACTACATTATACAAGGAGGATATTATTATGGTTCAAATATATAAAACAACTAGCGAAACTGATCAAACATTAAATATATTAAATAGCATTGAAAATAACTGTTGGATTAACCTTGTAGCTCCATCAGATGAAGAATTATTACTAATATCAAAGAAAACTGATGTGCCTCTAGAAATACTAAAAGCACCACTAGATGATGAAGAAACATCTAGAATAGACGTAGAGGATAATATAATGATTGTAATTGTTGATATTCCTTTTACTGAAATGGAGGATAACTCTCTTACCTATGATACTTATCCCCTAGCAATTATACATACAGAACAATATCTTATTACAGTATGCCTAAAGAATAGCAAAATACTAACTGATTTTGTTAATGGTAAAGTAAAATCTTTTTTTACTTTTAAAAAATCAAGATTTATCTTACAGATACTAAATAGAATATCCACTTACTACTTATTATACTTAAGACAAATTGATAAAAAAAGTTTAATGATTGAAAAAAGGCTTCACAAATCAATGAAAAATAGAGAGTTAATACAATTACATTCCCTAGAAAAATCTCTAGTATATTTCTCCACTTCATTAAAAGCCAATGAAATAACATTAGAAAAAATGTTAAAATTTGATATAATGCGAAAATACGCAGAGGATAAGGATGTTCTTGAAGATGTAATTATAGAAAACAAACAAGCCATAGAAATGACTGAAATATACAGTAACATTCTTGCCAGTACAATGGATTTCTTTGCCTCTGTTATTTCAAACAATCTTAATATAGTAATGAAAATACTAGCTTCTGTAACAATACTTATGGCCATTCCAACTATTATCGGTGGAATATATGGAATGAATATTCCATTACCACTAACAGCAGAATTTGCTTCTAATCCATATCCCTTTTTCGTCGTTATAGGTAGCACTGTTGGTATCTGTGCACTAGCAGCATTCATACTATTTAAAAAGGATATGTTTAATTAATAAGAACACTTTAATAGATAATTCATATACTAATAATGCAGAAATCTATATACAAAATATAGACTCTGCTTTTTTTATTACAATTAATACATGGAGGGTGATTATTTTTTGTTAAAGGGTAAATGTTTAAATGAAAATTCCACAATTGGAATACTTGCGCCTGCTTCACCAGAAAAGGAGAATTTTATTAATAATAAATTATCTCTATTTAAATCCCTATGCTTTAGCAATATTAAACTTGGTAAACATCTTTATAATAAACATGATTATCTTGCTGGTAATGATAAAGATAGGGCTTCAGATATTAATGATATGTTTAATGATGACTCTATAGATGGAATAATATGCTTTAGAGGGGGATATGGTTCAATTAGGACACTTCAATATATTGATGATAGTATAATTAAATGCCATCCAAAATTTTTTTGTGGTTTTAGTGATATTACTCTACTTTTAAATCATTTTAGAAATCTAGGTCTCATATGCTTTCATGGTCCTATGATTAATTCTAATTTATCAGATTGTGAAACTGTAAAATCTTTATTAGATATATCTAAATATAATTTCTCTAATTATTCTTATAACCTCAATCATTATTGTGATATAAGATATATAAATGATGATTCCTTTTCTGGTCAATTAATAGGTGGCAATCTTGCAACAATTTGTAGCAGCATTGGAACACCTTATGAAGTTAAAGGCAATAATTTTATCATCTTACTTGAAGAAGTTAATGAAGAACCCTATGTAATAGATAGAATGCTTACTGAATTAATTTTTCATAATTTCTTTGATTCGTGTAATGGAATTATTATAGGTCATGTAAACAAATCAAAATTATTTGATTTATGTTATAAAAATCATCTACAGCAAGTATTTATAAATAGGCTGAAAAATTTACATATACCTATGATAATTGGATTTCCTTTTGGTCATGATTACCCTAATTTTACTATTCCAATAGGATGCAATGCTCATTATTCTAAAACACAAAAACAATTAATATTAACAGATTCTTTTCTTATATAATTATTAAGCCATATTAGCAATAATTCTAATATGGCACTTTTATTTTTTACAAAAAAACTAGTAAGATATTCTTACTAGCTAAATATGGAGGCGCCACCCAGATTCGAACTGGGGATCAAGGTTTTGCAGACCACTGCCTTACCACTTGGCTATAGCGCCACATATGGTGGCTCGAACTGGAATCGAACCAGTGACACGAGGATTTTCAGTCCTCTGCTCTACCGACTGAGC